>JAUJNJ010000065.1 GCA_030448225.1 Phycisphaerae bacterium | reverse complement strand
CAGGGGTTCGAGTCCCCTCAGCTCCACCCAAGTGTGATGTCGGCGGTACCTCGTACCGGCGAGTGCGGCTTGATGCCGGTCCCACCCACGCGCGTCGGCTGCGGACAACCGCGGCCTTCCGGACCTTTCGCCCGCGCGCCGCGAGCGCGAGAGACCGACTTGGGGCTAGCGTGACGTCGCTCACACGAAGGTGAGCCTCCCGCCCCGCCGGTTCACGAAGGTCGACGTGCGGACCGCCGTGCCGAAGCAGCACCTCCGCCTCTGGCACTTCGATCACCCGAACCTCTACCACGTCAGCACCCGCGTCACCGCGACGGGCGACGCCGCGCCGCTCCACGCGAAGACCGACCGCTTCGGCATCCGCAAGGTCGAGGTGAGACCTGACGGCCTCTACCTCAACGGCGAGCGCGTGCGGCTCAACGGGTTCAACCGCGTGCACGAGCACCGCGCGCTCGGCAACACCGAGCCGGACCACCTCGTGAAGTCCGACGTCGACCTCATGAAGCGCTACGGGTGCAACCTGACGCGCCTCATGCACGCGCCGCTGGCGACGAACCTGCTCGATTACCTCGACGAGCAGGGCGTGATGATCTTCGAGGAGATCCCGCTCTGGGGCGGCGAGGACCCGCGCATGCAGCCGAACGACCGGCTCGCGTTCCAGTGGCTGCGCGAGATGATCGACCGCGACTACAACCACCCGTGCATCATCGGCTGGAGCGTCGGCAACGAGCTGCTGCAGCACAAGGACTACGTGACGAGCGCGTACGACTACGTCCGCGCCGAGCTCGACCCCCACCGCCTGCTCTCGTACGTCAGCCACAGCGGCCACAAGGCGACGTACAACGCGTCGAACGACCCGTTGTCGCAGTCGGACATCGCACTGCACAACTGCTACAAGGCGTGGTACCCCCGGCCGAGCATCACGACCAAGACGATCCGCGGGAAGTGGCCGGCGCTGCCGATCTTCTACACCGAGTACGGGACCAAGACGTTCGGCGACGCGCTCGACGCGATCGTGCCGTCGCTCGACGAGTGGTACCACGACCTGGCGGGCCACCCGTACGTGATCGGCACCTCGCTCTGGACGTTCGCCGACTACCGCAGCCGGTGGAGGGGCACGCTGCCGAGCGAGAACCGCGGCTGGGGCATGTTCGACGTCTGGCGACGCCCCAAGGCGGCGGTGGCGCAGGTCGACGCGCTGTACAGCCCCGTGCGTTCGCTGACCGTGCAGGGCGATCAGATCCGCCTCGAGCCGCGGACGTGGGACGAGATCCCCGCGTTCACGCTGCACGACTACTGGCTGAAGTGGGAGTGGCTCCGGCCCGACGGCGCGGTCGCCGGCGGCGGCGTCGTGCGACTGCCGAAGATCGAGCCGGGCGGCGCGACGCTTTCCACGCCCACCGGCGCCGCCCCGGCCGGCGAGGCGGAACTCGTCGTCAGCCTCATCACGCCGACCGGGCACGTCGTCCGCGAGGAGCGGCAGCGCCCGACGAAGGTCAGCGCGGCGGTCGCGCCGGCGAAGGCGGTGCGGGCGGCGGCGGCGAGGACGTCGGAGATCGCCAAGGCCTACCCGATCGACGGCGGGTTCTTCCTCGGCTACCGCAACGAGAAGAACGACCAGGGCGTGATCGTCGAGTACGGCACGACGAGCGGACAGTACGCCGAGCGACTCACCGCCAACCTCCGCGGCGCGATCGCCGTCCGCGGGTTGGAGAACGGGCGCCGATACTTCGCGCGGCTGAAGCGCATCCCCGCCACCGGGGACGCCGATTGGAGCGACGAGGTGAGCGTCACCCCCGACGGCGGCCTGAAGCCCGCCGCGCCGGCTCTGTACGGCGTCGTGCGCGGCGACGGCGTCGCCGCCGTCCGCTTCCAGCCGATCGAGAAGGCGACCGGCTACGTCGTGCGCTACGGCGACCGATCGTTCCGCGTGAACACCGCCGCCGTCGGCACCGCCGTCGTCACGGGCTTGGAGGATGCGAGCGCCTACACGTTCACCGTCGCCGCCCTGAACGCCGTCGGCGAGTCCGCGGCGTCGAACCCGGTCGTCGCCGCGCCGCGCGTGGTGAACCCCAACTGAACCCGACGCCTGCCACGGCAGTTCGTAGCGCCGGTCCGTTCCCCGCGCGGCCGTGCCTCAGACGAAGCTCGCCCGGTCGCCCCTCGTATCCGAAGAGCGGCCGGGCGAGCGTGCGTTTTGGCGATACTGCTAGGCGTCTACATCCCAGTTCAACGCAACGGTCGCCGGCTCCGCATCATGGGCCAGCCTTGAGGACGCGGCGTCCTCAGATCTGCCTCGACACACGCCGCCGGCGCGGAACTGGGACGCCGCAACTGCTTCAGCGGATCACCTTGCCGTCCGCGTCGAGCACCTGCGACACCGCCATGCTGTCGCCGAACGTCTTGAAGTCCTTGAACGTCCAGACGACCTTCTTGTCGCGCGTCACCTCGATGATCTGCGGGTTGGCCTCGGTCGCGTGGCAGTTGTTGATCACGACGTTCCCGCTCGGCAGCACCTGGAGCATCGTCACCCACGCCAGCGTGATGCCCGGCAGTTCCTTCTGCTCGATCGACCAGGCCGTCTTGCCCTCCGGCGTCACCTCGATCACGCGGTTGCCGTTGCCGGCGCCGATGAGCGTGTTGCCGCTCGGCAGTCGGTACGCGCTGTAGACGGCCGTGCCGTGCCCTTCGGGGCCGTGCCCGCCCGACGCCGGCCGGCCGGCGAGGTCGAGTTTGTAGCTCCAGACGACCTTCCCCTGCCCGTCGTACTCGCGCACCGCGCCGTCGCTCTCGTGGGCGACGAGGTAGTTGCCGTTGTCGAGCTTGCGCACGAGGCGGGTGTCGGAGTGCGCGTTGGGGTTTTCGACCGTCAGCGCGATCTCCTTCACGACCGTGCCGCCCTTGTCCACCTCGACGATCCGCCGGTTGCCCGACTCGGCCACCATCGTCAGGCCATCGGGCAGGCGCTGGAACGCGTGGACCTCGACCTTGCCGTCGTACCCCGCCTTGGGCTTGGCGTCGTACTGCCAGACGACCTTCTTCTCCGGCGTCATCTCGACGATCGTCGTCGGCCCGGTGTGCAGCAGCCAGTTGCCGCTCGGCAGGAGTTGGATGTCGTGCGACGTGAAGCCGCACGGCACCTCCCACTCGACCTCGCCCTTCGCGTTTACGACCGCGACCCGCCCGCGATCCTGGGCGACGAAGCGGTGGCCCTTCCCCTGGTGCGTGCCCGAAGGAACCTCCGCCCCCGCCGCGTCCGCGGCCCGGGCGGGGACGGACAGCGCGAACGCGAGCACGGTTAGGACGGGTAGCAGCAAACGGTTCATGAACAAATCTCCTTCGCCAAGGCGGCCGTCGGCCCCGCGGACGGCCCGCGTGGCAGTGGGCGGGCGGCCAATCCCGCGTAAAGTGATCCACGTAGCCCGACGCTCCCCGTTTCGCCGCTGGCCCGAAGGGCCCGCCGCCGGCGATCCGCATCAAGTCGTGGCCGCCGACGTCGCGGCGGCGGAAGTCGCGATTATCAGTGGGACGCGACGGGGCCGTCAATCCACCGACGACGACCGCCGGCCGCATCAAAACGTTGCCCCCGGGGCCGCATGGGGTTACGCTCGTGCGCGAACCACGTCGCGGATCATGCGCGGAAAATAAATGTCTACTTTTCGCCCCGGCCGACATTTCCCTCTCGTGCCCGGCGGACGGGCGGCGGGACGGGCCGGGCGTGAACCCTCGATCGGGGGATAGCCCGGTGCACGACCTTCCCGCCAACGCCCCGCCGCCGGACCCGGAACAGTTCATGCGACTGTTCCTCGCGAGCCAGCGCCGGTTTTACGGCCTCATCCTGAGCCTCGTCCCCAACGTCTCGGACGCGGACGATCTGTTGCAGGAGACCAGCGCCCTCATGTGGCAGAAGTTCGGGCGGTTCACGCCCGGGACCGATTTCGCGGCTTGGGGGCTGCGGTTCGCCCGGAACGTCGTCCTGAACTACCACAAGCGCCGCCGCGCCGCGGGGCGCGTCACGTTCAGCGACGACCTGATCGAGTCGCTGGCCGACGAGGTGGCCGCCGTGGAGCCGGAGATCGACCGGCGCCACGAAGCCCTGCGGGGCTGTCTGTCGAAGCTGCCCGTTCGTGCGCGGGAGCTGATCGAGTTGCGTTACGAGCACGACGCCACGTGCCAGAGCGTGGCGGAGCGGCTGGGGAAGTCCGTGCAGAGCGTCTACAAGGCGCTGGGGCGCACGCACGACGCACTGGTCCAGTGCGTCGAGCGTGCCTTATCGGCGGAGGGTCACGCGTGAACGCGGGAGACCGCGAACAACTCGCGACCCTGCTGGAGGCGGTGCTCACAGGGGAGACCGCCTCCGGCAACGCCGATGCCGATGCGACGCGGTTGGCGGCGATCCTCGCGGGGAGCGAGGACGCGCGCCGCTATTACGCCCGCTACATGACCGTCCGCGCCCTGATGATCCAGGGCGTCGCCGCCGACGCCACTGTCGCGGCCCCCACACCCATCGTCGCCGCCATCGGCGACCACGCCCACCCCACCCGCACCGAAGACGTCGACCATTCCACGATCAACTTGATTGCCGCCGCCGAGGCGAAGCACATCGACGCGCTGCGACGCCGCGAGGCGGCGACGGCGAACCGCTGGCGCGTCGCGCGGTTCGCCGCGGCCGCCGCCGTGCTGCTCGCCGGCGGCGTCGCGTTCGTCCTCATGAAACAGGCCGCCGACCCGACCTCGCCCGGCGCGACGGTCGCCACGATCGGCCGCACGATCGATCCCGTCTGGGACGGCCCCGCCGCCGCCCGCCCCGCCGCCACGGCCCTGCGCGCCGGCGGCCGCATCGAACTCGCCGGCGGCGTGATCGAGGTCGCGCTCGGCGGCGGCCGCGGGTCGCTCATCGTCGAGGGGCCGGCCAGCCTCTCGCTCGACGCGCCGGGCGCGATCACGCTCGACCGCGGCAGCGTCTTCGCCACCGTCCGCGGCGGCGAACTCGTCGTCCGCATGCCCGGCGGCGTCGTGACCGACCTCGGCACCGAGTTCGGCGTCGCCGTCGACGAAGCCGGCACCGACTTCGCCTCCCGCGTCGACGTCTTCGTCGGCTCCGTCCGCGCCGAGCCCCCCGCCGGCGCGACGTCCGGGTCGTCCGCCCCGCTCGTGCTCACCGTCGGCGAGGCCGCCACCTTTTCCGACGCCGGCGACGTCGCCCCCGACCCCGACGGCGCCAACGCGCAGCGCTACGTCCGGTCGATCGGCGCGCCGCCCGGGTCGCTCGACGTCGCCGACCTCATCGCCGGCGGCGACGGCACCACGAAGCGCCGCGGCCGCGGGATCGACCCCGCCACCGGCCGCGCGGGCGCACTCCCGCCGGTGGGCGCGGTCGCCGGCGACCACGCGTACCACCGCGTCCGCGGCTTCCGCGCGCTCGACGGCGGGTTCGTCCCCGCCGGCAGCAACGGCCGCGTGCAGGTCGACTCGCGCGGCCGCCTGTTCGCGTTCCCCCCGACCGCCGACGCCACGACCGGCCACGTCCGGGCCGGCGGCCCAATCCCGACCGCGCCCGGCGCGGACCCGTTCGCCACGACGCTCGGCACGACCGACCACGCGGGCCCCGGCCACGCCCTGATCGCCGCGCACAGCAACGTCGGCGTCACGATCGACCTCGCCGCCCTGCGCCGCCTCCACCCCGGCCTCGACCTCAAGACGTTCCGCGCCACCGTCGGCAACACCCTCGCGCCCGCCGCCTCCGCCTTCGGCGACCGCCCGCGCGCCGACGCCTACGTGATCGTCGACGGCGTCGCCCGCTTCCGCCGCGACAAGTTCACCCCAGACGCCGGCCCGATCGACGTCGCGGTCGACCTGCTCCCCACCGACCGCTTCCTCACCCTCGCCGTCACCGACGGCGGCGACGGCATCGCCGGCGACCACGTCCTCTGGGGCGACCCGGTCCTCACCGCCACTCCCGCCTCCCCTCGGTAGCTGAGCCGGATCGCCAGAAGCCGCCGTTCGGCCGGTCCTCTCGCGAGCCGCGTGCTGGTGCGCGGACGGCGCACGTCCCGTGAAAGAGCGAGCCCACTTATGCCGCGCGGGAACGATCGCAGAAGACCGGGGATGAACGCCAAGACGCCATGACGCCAAGGTAGGAAAGAGAAGTGGGAGAAAAGCGCGGGACGGGAGCGTTACGACCGGTTTGGCTCTGTTGAGACCCTTGGCGGCGAAGCCTAAGACTATGACGTACGACGGACAAGGAGGTTCCGATGCGCGAGATGAGCAAGAGCGCGGTCGGCGTGGCCCGCGAGGCGTTGGCGGTCGGCGAGGCGTCGCTGCCGCGGTACGCGAGCCGGTACAGCCGCCGCGACGGGTTCACGTTGCCGCAGCTGTTCGCGTGCCTGGCGGTCCGCCGGTTCCTCGGGCAGGACCACCGCGGGATCGAGCGCTGCTCGGCGAGTGGTCGGAGCTGCGTGCGGCGATCGGCCTGCCGCGGGTCCCGGACCACTCGACGCTGTGCCTGGCCGAGGCCAAGCTGATGGCCGACGGCGACGGTGGGGAGAAAGGGGGTCGTCGTCGTCGTCCGCCTTCGCCGCGCTGCTCGCCGCCTGCTTCGGCCGGGCCCGGCGCGCTCGGGCTGCTCGACCCCGCGGAGGACGCCGACCCCGCCGCCCGCGAGGCCGCGGTCGACGCGACCGGGCTGGAGACGCGGCACGCGTCGCACCCACTTCCGCCGGCGGTGGGGCGGGACGCGCGCCGGCGTGACGACGACGCACGAGGCGTGGCCGAAGCTGACGGTCGCTGCACACGCGGACGCACCTGGATCGCCGGGCGCGCACGCCTGCCGCGGCCCGGGCAACGACGGCCGGGGTTCGAGCCGGTCGTGCGGCAGGCGGCGGTCCCTCCGCCCGCGTCGGGTGCTGGCCGACCGGGCGTACGACGGGGAGCGGAACCACGTACTGCCCGCCGCGAGCTGGGCGTGCGGACGACCGCGATCCCGCTGACCGGCCGAACCACGGGCGGCGGTGGCCCAAGACGAAGTACCGGCGGCTGATGCGGCGGCGGCTTCCCAGCCGTCTGGCTCGCCAGCGGGCGCAGGCCGAGAGCGGTTCTCGCGCCACAGCTGCCTGCTCGGGTCGGCGCTGACCGCCAAACGAGGACCGGCAGCACGGCGAGCTGCGGATGCGCGTGCTGACGCACAACCTCATGCTGCTCGCGGCGTGCAACTGAGGGTCTCAACAGAGCCAAGCGGTCTCAAAACTCGTGGCACGGGTTTGCAATCCGTGGTTCGGGCCACGGAAACGTGAAACACACGGGTTACAACCCGTGCAACGGGCGGATTGGGGTTTCGAAACCGCTTTCTAGGGTGAGGGATCTCACGACAGGCGTGAGGAAACGGCCGGATCGTCCGCAAGAACGTGCGTCCCGGTTCTCCGGTGCCCGGTGCGAGATCGGGTCACCCCTGCCCTCTCCCCGTGTGCCGGGGAGGGAGCGATTTCCGAGCCGCCGAAGCGGGAACGCACGACTGCGCGCCGCCCGCCGAATCGTCCCGCGCCGATCATCCGCTTCGGAGGTTCACCCACCGCCGCCTCCACCGGTATACCATTCCTCCGAACTTCAACGGAGACGGTAACGCGATGAACACTCGAACGCTCGGCTCGTCCGACGTGCAGGTCACCCCATCATCTTCGGCGCCTGGGCGATCGGCGGGTGGATGTGGGGCGGCAACGACGACGCCGAGGCGTCGAGGCGATCCGCGCCAGGCCTCGACGCGGGCGTCACCACGATCGACACCGCCGCCATATACGGCATGGGCCACAGCGAGCGCCTCGTCGCCCGAGCGATCAAGGGCCGGCGGAGGAGATCATCGCCACCAAGTGCGGCATGCGGTGGGACGTCGAGGAGGGGTCGGACCCGTGGAAGACGGTCAACAACGAGGGGCAGCCCGTCGTCGTCCGCAAGAACAGCCGGCCCGACAGCATCGCCTACGAGTGCGAGCAGAGCCTCAAGCGGCTGAGATCGACGTGATCGACGTGTACCAGATCCACTGGCCCGACGTCAGCACGCCGGTCGAGGACTCGATTGCGGCCATGCAGAAGCTGAAGGACCAGGGAAAGATCCGCGCGATCGGCGTCAGCAATTACGACGCCGAGTGGATGCGCAAGGCGTCGGCCGTCGCCCCGCTCGCCAGCAACCAGCCCCCGTACAGCCTCATCCAGCGGAAGATCGAGCGGAGATCCTGCCGTTCGCCCGGCAGTACGACGCCGGGCTGATCGTCTGGCAGCCCGCTCCGAGCGCGGCCTGCTGACCGGCAAGGTCGGGCCGGACCGGCAGTTCGCCCCGGCGACCACCGCGCGACGCACAAGTATTTCACGGTCGAGAACCGCAAGCGCGTGCTGGAGCCGCCCTGGAGCGGATCAAGCCGATCGCCGACCGCCACGCGAGCTTCACGCAGGTCGTGATCAACTGGACCGTCCACGAGCCTGGCATCACCGCCGCCCTCGTCGGCGCCCGGAAACGCCGAGCAGGCGACGCACAACGCGCAGGCCCTGCGGTTCACGCTGACGGAGCAGGAACGGGCGGAGATCCGCGCGGCGTTCGACGAGCCGGCACGGGCGATGAATTAGTGGGGATCGCTTTAACCTTCAGGTGTAAGCGCGTCATCATCGAGGGGAGCGGAAGCGACCCGAGGGATCTCGGGGTGGTGAGACGCATCGTGCCGACCCGAGATCCGTCGCTGTCGCTCCTCGGGATGACGGTTGTCCGTCTTGCGACGCTACACGGGAAGCTGATGTGGTCTCGTCCGGGTTGAACCGCGGAGACGCGGAGGTCGGAACAGGCAGAATCGATTTAGCCACCGATCGGGCACCGATGAGCACCGATGAGGTTTGGCGGGCCGTGACGCCTCGCCGCCATTCAGCGGTACAGCCAGAACAGCCCGACCAAGGTGCTGCGGCAGCCGATTGCGGCCGCGATGAGCAGGTGATGGTGGCCGCGCGAAGTAGGTGAGCCACAACCCCCGCCACTGCCGCCAAGACCGCTGATCGAAATGCGACGGACCAAGTGGCGGTCGGATGGCTGAGCGGGCCCGAGTTGCTCATGGTCTTAGCCGTGGTCGCCCAGCGCGATCATCATGCCGACGACCCATCCAAGAAAGACCGCGGTCGCCCCGCGCCGCGCCACCCTGGCGGCCGCGGCGGCCGATACGAAAGTAATCCGGCTTATTCGGTTCCGCTGCCATGACGGCCTGATGCGGAACGGATCAGGCTGGGTCGGCGCGGCTGACCGTCGGCGGGGTCGGCACGCCGCCCGCGCCGCCGCGCGGTTGCCGGCTGCGCTGCCGGCGCGGCGGGTGCGGCGGCGGCCTGGACCATGTGCACGACCTGGTCGAGCACGACGGCCACGAGGATCACCGTGCCGATGATCACGAACGTCCAGTTCGGGTCGAGCCGCCAGATCCGCCGGATGCCGCGGTCGTCGGTGTACAGCACCTGGAACATGTTGATGCCGTTGTCGATGGCGTGCATCACGGCCGAACCGATGATGATGCCGAGCACCGTCCTCGCCTCGCGGAGCGACACCCCGCCCAGCACGGCCGCGGCGATCGTACAGTTCAGGCGATGACCTGCTGGCTCATCTGCCCGATGTACGCCGCGTAGCACACGCGCGGCGACGCCGCCGAGGAACGAGCTGATGACGTACGTCGAGGTCCTCGACGCGCTTGACGTTGATCCCCGAGTACTCGGCCGCGTCGCGGTTCCGCCGATCGCGTAGACGTACCGCCCGAAGACGGTGAAGTGCAGCACGTACGTGGCGACGAGGACGACGGCGAGGAAGATCATCATCGTCGGTAGGCGGTCAGGACGCCAGCAGGTTTTTCGAGACGCAAGATCCCCGGCCCGGTCAGCAGGTCACCAAAGCCGGACATCTCCATCGCCGGCGGCGAGGCCAGAATCGAGCCGCCGGACAGCTTGAGCAGCGGCGAGTTGCCGAGGCTGAGCGTGCCGCCCTTGACGATCGTCTGCGAGATCCCGCAGCAACAGCATGCCGCCGAGCGTCACGATGAACGGCTGAGTTCGAGCCCGTGATCAGCGACCCTGCGCCAGCCCGATGATGATCGCGACGATCAGCGCGATCGGGATCGCGACCTACAGCGAGTACCCGTACCCGCCGGCCGACCGGCGACCGACAGCTTGGCGATCAGCACGCCGGTCAGCCCGACGACCGAGCTGACGGACAGGTCGATCCCGCCGGTGATGATGACGAACGCGATGCCGACGGCGAAGATGCCGAGCATCGACACCCGGCGGGTGGTGCTGATCACGTTCGACTGGCCGAGGAAGTCGCCTGCTGGAGCCGTAGAGCACGAAGCAGAGCCGCGACGAGCGAGAGCCACATGCCGTCTACGCGCCGCAGCCCCGCCAGCCGCATCGGCACGAGGCCGGCGACGGCGACGGCGGCGAAGATCAGGAACGTGACGAGGTCGAGGTTGATGCCGAGGTTGATGCTCATGCGGCTGCACCGGTCTGCTGCTGCTGCGTCCTGCCCGTCATGAGCGTGGCGATCCTCGCTCCGGCGCGAGCTCGTGGCGGTCGAGGACGCCGCGGATCCGCCGCTCGTGCATGACGACCACCCGGTCGCCATGCCGATCACCTCGGGCATGTCCGAGCTGACCATCAGGATCGATGCCCGCGTCGGCCAAGCGCCTGCACGTGGCGGTAGATCTCGCCTGGGCGTCGACGTCGATGCCGCGGGTCGGCTCGTCGAGGATCAGACTTCGGGTTCATCGCCAGCCACTTGCCCAGCACGACCTTCTGCTGGTCTCCTGCCGATTGCGGGTTCACGACCTTGGTGGAAGACGGTCGGGGTCTTGGTCCGCAGGCGGTCGACCTGGCCTTGGCGACCTTGCATCCCGCGGTCGAGGAAGCCCCAGCCGTTGTAGTTGTGCACGCTGGGGGAGCGACGTGTTCTGCGCCAACGTCATCGGCAGCACGAGGCCGTGCCGCTTGCGGTCCTCGGTAGCCGCGAGGTAGACGCCGGCGGCATCGTCGCGGCTGCTGCGGGGGGCGTAGGGCTGGGCCGTGGAGCGTCATCGCGCCGCTGGGTTGACGCCGAAGGCTGCCTCCATGAGTTCCGTCCGCCCCGCGCCGACGAGGCCGGCGAAGCCGAGGATCTCGCCGCGGTGGGCGGTGAAGCTGACGCCGGCCGGCGCGCGCCGGGCACGAGCAGGTCATTCACCCAGCACCTGCTGGTTGCCGCGCGGGCGGTCGGGCTTCGGGGGAAGTATTGGCCGCCAGCTCGCGGCCGACCATCATCGACACGATCCGGCTCGTGGGTCGTCTCGTCGCGTGACAGGTCGCCGACGTACCGCCTGTCGCGCAGGACCGTCACGCGGTCGGCCAGCATCAACACCTCCATGCGGTGGGAGATGGTGACGACGCCGATGCCGTCGGGCGCGGAGCTGGCGGATGATCCGGAACAGGTGTTCGCTCGCGCCCGACGTCAGCGACGACGTCGGCTCGTCCATGATGATGACTCCGGGCGTTGGTCGACAAGCCGCCTTGGCGATCTCCACCATCTGCATCTGGCCGGCGGTGAGGGTCGACACCGGCGTGGTCGGCGCGAGCGACATGCCGACCCGGCCGAGCAGTTCGTCGCCGCGGGCGTGCATCGAGCCGCGGTCGAGCTTCCGCGCGCCCCAGCACCGCCGCTCGTTGCCGAGGAAGATGTTCGACGCGATGTCGAGGTTGCGGGCGAGCATCAGCTCCTGGTGGATCAGGGCGATGCCGCCGCTTGGAGTCCTTCACCGACGCGAACGCGACCGGCTGGTCGTCGACGTAGATCTGCCCCTCGTCGGGCTGGTAGGCCCCGCCGAGGATCTTCATGAGCGTGCTCTGCCCGCCCCGTTCTCCCCATCGCCAGCACCCGCCGCCGCGCAGGTGGAGCGACACGCCCGCGAGCCGCGACCACGCCGGGGAGGCTGCTTCACGATCCTCCATCCGGAGGAGGGACGATTGCGGGAGCCGGTGGGGGCATCGCGGGGCGGCGGAGGTGAGAGGACGGAGGACGCGCGGGCGGGACGACGGGGCCGGGGCGCGCCCGGCCCCCTTCTCGCGTATTCGTTCAGGTTCGCGGCGGCTCGTCGGACGGGCTTCGGTCCTCGCCTTCATCTCGCGAGCTTCGAGAAATCGGCGACGTTCGCTTTGGTGATCACCTCACGCCGGTGTCGACCACCTTCTGCGGCGGACGCGCTCGGCCTCCTCCGCCTTGCTCGCCAGGTCGTGCATCCACTTGGCGGAGAGGTAGCCGAACTGGTACGGCTTGACGACCGTCACCTGGATCGTGCCGCTCTCGATGGCCCGCAGCGTGCCGTCCTCCTCGTCGAACACGGCCGCCTTGACCTTGCCCTTCTTGCCGCTGCCCTCGAGGGCCGCGGCGATCGCCGGGCCGTTGTAGCTCCAGAGGCCGACGACGAGGTCGAGGTCCTGGCGGGCGTTGATGATGTCCTCGACGTTGGAGCGGGCCTTGTTGCGGTCGGTGTTGTCCTCGCGCTTGTCGACGATCTCGATGTTCTTGCCCTTGATCGCGTCCTCGATGCCCTTGAGGGCGCTGGCCGCGTTGTCGGCCGACAGCGTGCCGACGAAGACCGCCATCTGCCCGCCCTGCGGGAGCAGCTTGACGATCTGCCGCCGAGGACCTTGCCGGCCTCGCGGTTGTTGGTGCCGATGTAGAGCAGGCGGTTGCTCTGGGCGAGTCGGAGTCGAACGTGATGAGCTTCGTCTTCTCGGCCGCCCGGTTCAGCGGGCCGACCTGGTCCTCCGGGGCGATCGCGCTGACGGCGATGGCGTCGTACCCCTGGCTGACGAGGTTCTCGATGATCTGTTCTGCTCCTCGGCCGTGCCGTTGGGCGGCATCTTCACGTCGACCTGGACCTTGCCCTCGTCCTCGTACTTGCGGACGCCCGCCGCGGCGATCTTCCAGAACTCGCTGGCGTTGTTCGTGACGAACGCGAGCTTCAGCGGCTCGCCGCCCGCGCGCCGCCGCTGGCCTGCGTGCCCGCCGCCCCGCCGCCGCCTCTGCCCGCCGCCGCCGCCGCCGGAGGTGTCGCTGCCCTGGTCACAGCCGCCGGCGATGCCGAGGCCGAAGACGCAAACATTCTGAGCAGCGCCATCGCCGCCCGCACGCCCGGTGCCTTCTTCGTCACGCTCATCACGCTCACGGGTAGTCTCCTCGAATCGATGCCTCTGCCGACCCGACGGAACGCGGTCATCGTAAAGAAGCCCTGCCGGAAAGTACATTCCGCGGCCCGCGTGCTGGCGTCGCGTCAGTCCCGCACCGCGCGCGCATCCGGCCCCTACCCAGCGAGTTCCCGCCGTTGACCGACAGCTTCTGGCCGGTGATGAACTTCGCGCGTCGGACGCCAGGAACGCCACGGCCTCGGCGATGTCCTGCGGCACGCCCATGTGGCCCATCGGCACGACCGCGGCGTAGGCGTCCTTCATGTCCTGCGGGTCGTCGACGCGCTCGGTGGGGATCCACCAGCGGCGACGTGGTTCACCGTGATGCCGAACTTCGCCAGTTCCATCGCCCACGACCGCGTCAGCCCGAGCGCGCGCCCTGGCCGACACGTAGTTCGAGAACTCCGGCACGCCCTTCTCGAACACTTCCGAGCCGATGTTGATCACGCGGCCGAACCGCCGCTCCTTCATCGGGCCGACGACGGCCTTCATCAGCAGCATCGGGCTCTTGACGAAGAACTCGAGCTGGTCGAGGCACGCCTGCCACGTCAGGTCCTCGATCTTCACGAACGGCTGCGGCCCTGGTCGCGTTGGCGACGACGACGTCGACCGGCCCGCCGAACTCGCGGCGACGTCCCGCACCATCGCCGCGACTTGCGCCTCGTCGCGCACGTCCGCCTTGAACGCCGCCCCCTGCCCGCCCGCCGCCAGCACCTGCTCGGCCACGCGCTCTGCCTTGTCGGCGCTGCCGTGGTAGTTGACCGCCACCCGCGCGCCGCAGGCGCCCAGCTTCACCGCGATCGCCGCCCCGAGGCCTCGGCTGCCCGGTGACGAGCCGCGATCCGCTTCGAAAGGTCGTATTGCATCTGGCGTGTGCTCCGCGTTGGGGATCAGGGGATATACTGTCGGTGCGTTACGGGGAGGATACTACCCACTGCTCCGTTCGCGAGACGGTCGCATGATCTGCACCGCGCGCGGCTCGCATCACGGCGACCGCCGCCGCACGACGCCACGGCGGGCGACCCGCAGTGTGCCGTGTGTCATCCGAGGGAGCGGGAGCGACCGGAGGGATCTCGGGCGCAGACACGCTCCTCCTGCCTGAGATGGGTCGTCGCTGTCGCTCCTCGGGATGACGGTCTTTGGCATCCGATGCGACTCCCGTGGGTGACGCGATCGAGCGCAAATGTTCTCGTCGTGCTACCCGAGGTTACCCAACGCACGACGCGCGCCCGCACCCGGGCAAGTGCGCGGCTCACCCTGCATTCACGTTCGCTCCCGCCCTCCCCGTCACCAACGGTCCCGCCGAACGATTGTCTTCCACTACGGTATTGAATAGAACGGGGGCGCACCGCGGGCCGGCGGCGGACCGGACGCGTGCGGGCACCTCCAACGGAAGGCACATTTCCATGTCGCACAAGCACCAGTCAACGGCGAAGCAGTCCACCGTCTCCCACCCGGCGGTCGTTCGTGAAGGCCGGCCTCGGGCCGCGGCCGCCGCGGCGGCGGGCGCGTTCGGCGTCGCGCCGGCGATCCTGCGGGCCGACGACAAGGCCAAGGCCAAGAAGCTCATCGTCGGCACCGCCGCGCACACCTACGAGGTGATCGACGACTGGGCGAGCGCCCGTCCGACAAGGCGTTCGGCAACACGCACATGGTCCAGGAGGTCGCCGACGGCCGCATCTTCGTCCACCACACCGGCCCGCAGTCGATCCACGTCTACGACCCAGACGGCAAGTTCATCACCGCCTTCGGCGAGCGGTGGGGCGGCCGACGCGCACGGCATGGACCTCCGCAAGGAAGGCAACGACGAGTTCCTCTACCTCGCCCCCACCGGCCAGCACAAGGTGTTCAAGATCGACCTGAAGGGCGAGGTCGTGATGGAGCTCGACTACCCGAAGGACGCCAAGGACCGCGACGGCAAGCCCTGCTACCCGAACGCGAACAAGTACGTGCCGACGTTCATCGCCTTCGCCCGGCGACGAGGCGGGCGACTTCTACGTCACCGACGGCTACGCCGCGGGTTCATCCACCGCTACAACGGCAAGGGCGAGTACCAGAGCACGTTCGGCGGCAAGGGCAACGCCGACGACCAGACCGCCTGCCCGCACGGCATCTACTGCGACACCCGCGACCCGGCCAACCCGCGCCTCGTCGTCGCCGACCGCGAGCACCACCGCCTGCAGTTCTTCACGCTCGACGGCAAGCTGGAAAGCTGCTGACGAACGACAACTCGGGCGAGGACGAGAACGGCAAGCTCCGCCGCCCCTGCCACTTCGACCAGCACGGCACCGACCTGCTGATCCCCGACCTCCGCGGGCGTCACGATCCTCGACAAGGAGAACAAGGTCGTCACCCAGCTCGGCGACAACCCCAACGCCGCCCAGCGGGCAACAACCGCGTGCCGAAGGAGGACCTGCAGGCCGGCGTCTTCTGCACGCCGCACGGCGCGATCTTCGACCGCAAGGGCGACATCTACGTCGCCGAGTGGCTCCCCTACGGCCGCGTGACGAAGCTCCGCCGGGTGGGGTGAGTCCGGACGTGCGCGAACGTTCCGCGCCCGCGCCGCCCGCGATCAGCTTCGAGCGCAGCGGGCATCGGCCTTCCGGCCTGCGGCGAAACGAAAGCGCGCATGGGCCTCGCCTGCCCGGAGCGGTAGTGTGTCATCCTGAGCCGTCTCGGGTCGGCAGATCGCGCCGTTCTCCGGCCCGAGATCCTTCGGTCGCCTGAAGCGTCCCTCAGGAACGCGTGCCCGCGTCCGTCGAACGTATAAAAGTCCTCACACAGGAGTCTTCCGATGAACCGCCTCGACCCGCAACCCGCCTCGCGCCGCTCGTTCCTGAAGTTCGCCGCCGCCGCTCGCCGGCGCGTCGCTGCTGAAGTCCGCGCCCGCCTTCGCCGCCGACGCCGCCGCGTCGGCGCGCGTCGGCCGACTACGCCGGGCTGCCGATGGGCGCGCGCGAGCTACACGTTCCGCTCGATGAGCTTCGCCAAGGCGACCGAGGCGATGCAGCAGCTCGGCCTGACGCACATCGAGATCTACCCCGGCCACGTCGCCGGCATGAGCCCCAAGCAGGTGCAGGAGCAGCTCGCCAAGACCGGCATCACGTTCGTGTCGTACGGGGTGATCCCGTTCAACAAGGACGAGGCGTACGCCCGCAAGATGTTCGAACTCGCCAAGACGTACGGCCTGAAGAACCTCTCGTGCGACCCGGGCCCGAGGCGTTCGACATCCTCGACAAGCTCACCGAGGAGTACGACGTCACCGTCGCCATCCACCCCACGGCCCCGGCCACCGCTGGGCGAAGGTGGAGACGATCCACAACGCCATCAAGGACCACAGCAAGAAGATCGGCCTCTGCGCCGACACCGGCCACCTCATCCGCGCCGGCGAGGACCCCGTCGCGGCGTGCGAGACGTTCAAGGACCGCCTGCACGCGATGCACCTGAAGGACTTCAAGAAGCTCGACGGCGACGACAAGTGGGAGGACGTCCCCGCCGGCCAGGGCACGCTCGACGTCGACGCGCTCGTGAAGTTCATGCTCGACAACAACTACAAGGGCGGCCTCTTCATCGAGTACGAGGGCGGCGACCCCGGTCAAGCCCGCGTGCAGGAGTCCCTCGACCGCGTGAAGCAAGCCGTGAAGAAGGCGAAGCCGGCGTGAGGGTTTCGTTCCGTCAGAAGTGAACGTCACCACGGGCCTGCGGCCGGACAGATACTGGGCCGCAGGCCCGCGGTACGCTTGATGCTGAGACGGCCGCCTCGCCTTGCCGGTGATGACTTCCGGCTGCGCCACGCAGGCGTCGCAACCACAAGGGCACCGACTCACATATGACGCTCGTCCGCCACGGGCCGTCCGCCGCCCTTGCCCTGAAACGGGTGAAACCACCGCCGCCCCTCAAACACGCGGAGTCTAAACACCCCCGTGTAAAATGAGACCGGCCGTCGCCGCCGTGGCGCAGCGGTCGATCCGATGTACCCGCCCCGGAGCCGCCGCATGGTCCGCCCGCTTCGCCTGCTCGCCGTCCTGCTCGCCGTCGCCGCCGTCGCCGCGTCGCCGGGCGGGCGCAGCAACTCGTCGCGCCGACCGGCCCGCTGTCGCCCGCCGAGCAGCAGAAGAAGTTCCGCCTGCCGCCCGGCTTCGAGATCCAGCTCGTCGCCGCCGAGCCGGACGTGAACAAGCCGATGAACATGGCGTTCGACGCCCGCGGCCGACTCTGGGTGACGCACAGCCTCGAGTACCCGTTCCCCGCCAAGAGCGACGCGGCCGCCCGCGACGCGATCACCGTCTTCGGCGACTTCGCCCCGGGCGGCCGCGCCGGCGAGGCCGCCCGTTTCGCCGAGAAGCTCAACATCCCGATCGGCGTCGTGCCGCTCGGCGACGGGCGCACTCGCCTGGTCGATCCCGCACATCTACCGCTTCAGCGACACGAACGCCGACGGCGTCGCCGATTCGAAGTCGGTCGCGTTCGGGCCGTTCGGCATCAAGGACACCCACGGCAACCAGAACAGCTTTACCCGCTGGATCGACGGGTGGATCTACGCCAACCACGGCTTCAGCAACGAGAGCCGGGCGAAGATCGGCGGCAAGGGCGACGTGGCGATCGCGATGGACTCGGGCAACACCTACCGCTTCCGCGCCGACGGCTCGGCGATCGAGTCGTTCGCCCGCGGGCAGGTCAACCCGTTCGGCCTGACGTTCGACCCGCTCGGCAACACGTTCACCGCCGACTGCCACTCCCGCCGTCACGATGCTGCTGCGCGGCGGCTACTACCCGAGCTTCGGCAAGCCGCACGACGGCCTCGGCTTTCGCGCCCGAGACGACCGACATCGACCACGGCGGCACCGGCATCGCCGGCGTCGTCTACTACGCGGCCCGGCAGTTCCCGCCGGCCTACCGCGACGTGCTCTTCGTCGGCAACGTCATCACCAACCGCGTCCACTGCGACCGCCTCGCGTGGAACGGCTCGTCGCCGCGCGTGGAGCGGGTGGAGGATTTCCTCGTCTGCGACGACCCGTGGTTCCGCCCCGTCGACCTGCAACTCGGCCCGACGCGCTCTACGTCGCCGACTTCTACAACAAGATCATCGGGCACTACGAGGTCCCGCTCACCCACCCCGAGCGAGACCGCGAGCCGCGGCCGGATCTGGCGCGTCGTCTACACCGGCAACGACGCCGAGCCCGCCGAGCCGATGCCCGACCTGACGACGCGAACCGCGCGCAGCTCGCCGCGCTGCTCGGCCACCCGAACCTCGTCGTCCGCACGCTCGCCACGAACGCCCTCATCGATCGCTTCCCGAACGACGCCGCGAACGAAGCGGCGAAGACGATCGACGCGTCCGCAGCCGCCGCGGGACGAGGGACGACGCGCGGCAAGTAACTGGACCTGCCGCCCCCGCCGCCCCCGCGCCCCCCGTGGGTCCGACGCGCACGCGAACACACTCGGGTTCATCGCACCGAACGCGTCGCCCGCCGTCTCGCCCGAGAACGCCGAAGGCACCGCCACGCGCGCGGCCGCTCCCGCCGCACGGGCTGCCGACGCGCGCGCGGCGGCCCGCAGCGAGAGACGCGGCGTCCGTCCGCGGCGCGCGAGCCGCCGACGCGTGCACACGCCCTGTGGGTCATCCAGCGCGCGCGCGCGGGCTCGACGAGGCCACCGCCCGCCGGCTGGCCGCCGATCCGGAGCGCGTCGTCCGCACGCACCTCGCGCGCGCGCTCGGCGAGACGAAGACGTGGGGCGCGTGGCACGCCGAGGTCGTGCGGGCCGCGCTCCCCGACGCCGATCCGTTCGTTCGCCGGGCGGCGGCCGAGGCGCTGGCGAAGCACCCGGCGGCCGAGAACGTCCCGCTCCTGCTGTCGATCGTCACCGCCGCCGCGCCGCCGGCCGACCCGCAACTCGTGCACGCGGCCCGCATCGCGCTGCGCGACCAGTTGCGCAGCGGCGACGTCGCCGGCCGCATCGACACGCCGGGCATGGAGCCGCGCGACCGCGACGCGCTGATCGAGGTCGCCGCCGTCACCCCCAGCGGCCCCGCCGCGCTGCTGATCTTCGAGGAGGCGGCGAAGGGGAACGTGAGGGACGACGTGCTCGCCCGGGCCCTGCCCGTCGCCGCCCGCGTCGTCGACGCGACGCGCGTGGACGCGATGGGCGACTTCATCGCCGGGCGGCACCGTGACGACGCGCTCCTTCAGATCTCGCTCCTCCGCGGCCTGCACGACGGGCTCCAGCGGCGCGGCGTGCCGACGCCGCCGCGCATGGAGGCGGCGCTGACCGCCCTGCTGCGCCCCGTGATCACCGGCGAGGCCGAGGCGGGTTGGTCGAACCGGCCGCTGCCCGGCGCCGAGCCGTCGGCCAGCCCGTGGGTGCTCGAGCCGCGCACGTACGCCGACGGCCGCAACGACGTGCCGGTCCTGTCGTCGCTGAAGCGCGACGGCGGCGGCGAGCGGCTCACCGGCGTGCTCGCCAGCCCGACGTTCAAACTCCCGCCGAAACTGTCGTTCTGGATGTGCGGCCACAACGGCTTCCCCGACCGCCCCGACGCCCGGCTGAACCACGTCCGCCTCGTGCTGGCCGACGGCAAGGAAGTCGCCCGCAGCTACCCGCCGCGGGACGACGTCGCGCGGCCGTACACGTGGGACCTCTCGGCGCACGCCGGGCACCGCGGGCGGGTGGAGGTCGTGGACGCGACGACCGAGGCGGCGTACGCGTGGCTCGGCGTGTCGCGGTTCGACCCGCCGGTGGCGCGGGTGCCGGAGGGGCCGATCGAGGCGTCACGGGCGGACGTGATCCGCCTCGCCGCCGCAATGAAACTGGCGGGCGTCGCCGACGAGGTGGCGCGCGTGGCGGGCGACGCGAAGGCCGACATCCCCACGCGTCTCGCCGCCGCCGAATCGCTGCTGTCGCTCCGCCCCGCCGCCGCGGCCGCCCCGCTGGCGGCGATCCTCTCCGACGCGGGCGTCGGCGCCGCCACCCGCCAGTCCGCCGCCGACGCGCTCGGCCGGATCGAGGACCCCGACGCCAGCGCCGCCGCGCGGCGGGTGCTGCTCGAACAACTGCGCACCGCGCCGCAGCCCGTCGCCGTGTCGATCGCCGCCGCCCTAGCCGGCGGCAAGGACGGCGCGGCCGCGCTGCTGGCCGACATCCGCGCCGGCCGTGCCTCGGCGGCACTGCTGCGCGAGCCGACGGTGATCAATGCCCTGCGCGGCGCGGGCGTCGCGGACCTCGACAAGCAGGTCGCCGACCTCACCGCCCGCCTCTCCCCCGCCGACGATCGGCTCGGGAAGCTCATCGCCGACCGTAAGGCCGCGTACCTCGCCGGCACGTTCGACCCCGCCGCCGGGCGGGCCGTGTTCGCCAAGAGCGTCTGCGCGTCGTGCCATAAGGTGGGCGAGACCGGCGGCGCGATCGGCCCCGCGCTCGACGGCATCGGCGTCCGCGGGCTCGACCGGTTGCTGGAAGACGTGCTCGACCCGAACCGCAACGTCGACCCCAACTTCCGCACGACGATCGTGCGCACGAAGCGCGGCCAGACGCACGCCGGCTTCGGCACCCGCGAGGAGGGCCAGACCCTCGTGATGCACGACTCGGCCGCGAAGGAGATCCGCGTCCCCCTCGCCGACGTCGACCGCCGCGTGACCTCGGCCCTCTCGCCGATGCCCGCGAACGTCGACCAGCTCATGCCGCCTCAGGACTTCAACCTGCTGATGGCGTTCCTGCTGGACCAGAAGGCGAAGTGACCGGTGAAGGACCGACGGGGACGTCGCGGCGTGCGCGCGTGTGGAGGCGATCAGCCTCCGGTCCCCTCTACCCCTTGGGGAAGAGGGTTAGGGTGAGGGAGAACCTCGGGAATTAGTGACGCGACCGATCTCGATGAGGATGTCTTCGAGGATCCCATCGAGGTTCTCGTGCACGTCCGTGTTGAGGTAGCGGATCACGTGGTGGCCACTCGCTGTTAGCCAGCGCGTCCGCTGATCATCACGCGCGACCTGTTCGGCTTCCGCGTGCGAGTCACCATCGCATTCGATGATTAAGCGGTGTTCGGCGCAGTAGAAGTCGGCGATGAACGGCCCGATCCGGTGCTGGCGCCGGAACTTCATGTCGTTGAGTTGTCGATTTCGCAGACAAGCCCACATCTTCTGCTCGGCCGGAGCGGCCTCGTGACGCATCGCCCTCGCACGGGCAAGTAGCAGGGGCGGCACTCGGTGAAGCCGGTCGGCATCAGGACGTGATCCGTCTCCCACATTCTCCCCCTCACCCCCGCCCTCTCCCCCAAGGGGGAGAGGGAGGACGGTTGTCCGCACAACCAAGCCTATCGCCTGGCTACACCTCAGCCTCCACGCCTGCCGGACCGGCGTTGACCACAAGGGTTTCGCTGAGCATCACACGCTGGCCCGCGCTGGCGTGGACGTGTCCGCAGACGACGAGCTTCGGGCGCGTCCGCAGGATGGCGTCGCGCACGGCGGTGCTGCCGATGCGCTTGCCGGAGGAGGAGACGTCGGCCGCGCCGCTCGGCGGGGAGTGGGAGACGAGCACGCAGCCGTGCGGGCAATTCGCGAGCAATCCGGCGGCCTGCTGTTCGGTGAAGTCGTAGCTCCACGACCCGAACGGCGTGACCGGCACGCCGCCGCCGAGGCCGAAGAACGTCACGCCCTCCACGGTGACGCCGGAGCCGTGCAGGACGTGGGCGTGGTGCCAGCCGCGGCAGGCGGCTCGCAGTTCGTCCTCGCTCTCGTTGTTGCCGGGGACGAGGATCGTCGGGCGGTCGATCGCGCGCAGGACGTCGACGCAGATGTCGATCCCGCGCCGCGCGTTGGCGAGGTCGCCCGCGCCGACGACCACGTCCGCCGCACGCGCGCGACGGACGAGTTCGCGGGCGGCGTCCGCGTCACCGTGCAGATCGCTGAACAGCAGGAGACTTACGACGGGTTCCATCCTACGCGGGAATCGGATCGGCGCCCGCCCGCCCGGTGACGTGAACGGGCCCCCGCGCCCGCGCCCACTCCGCCGCGCCGCGCTACCGCGCCAGCTTCGCCTTCACCTCGGCCAGCCACGCCTTGTCCGGGAGCGCGTACGGGCGGAACTTCTCGATCACGCCCTGCTCCTCGCTGTAGGCGAGGGCGCGGTGGAAGCCGAGCTTGTTCGCGGCGGGCGAGTCGATCAGGGTGCTGGAGTCGTTGGCGCTCATCTGGAACAACACGCGGTTGTCGAACTCGCGCATCGCGTTGCGGTCGAGCGTGCGGTCGAGCGAGACGGCCGTGTCGGACCAGGCGAAGACGTGGATGCCCAGGGCCGGGCCCTCCTTCAGCAGGTCGGCGAAGAGCTTGTCCGGGGGGACGGCCTTGGACGGCGCGTCGGCGTCGTCGTCGCCGGTGCTCATCGAGAAGCCGCCGAAGCTGTCCTCGGTCTTGCGCAGCGCGCGGTAGCGCTGCAGGCCGTAGATCATCACGAAGATGCCCTCGGCCCCGCCCTCGCCGGCCTGGCGGCGCTTCAGTTCCGCGGCCAGTTCGGTCATCGCCTCGCCGACGGCGCGGTACTCGACGAGCCGCACCGCGTCCGGCAGCGACGCCCGCACCTGCGGGAACACGCCGGCCAGCGGGCTGTCGGCGGGCGAGCCGTCGAGCACGTAGAACCGCGCGCCGCCGGGCGGGTTCTGCGCGGAGACCGCGACGATCGTGGCGACCATCATCGCCATCGCCGACTCCTCCTGCTGGCCGACCACGAGCACGTTCGCGCCGCTCTGGCGGCGGAACGTGACGCTCGTCGGCTCCTTGATCGCGACCGGCTCGCCGAGCCACGCCACCGGGCCGGGGCCGGCGCGGCGGGCCGGGCGAAGCGCGTCGATCCTTGGCGGCGAGGGGCGCGCACGTCGGCGGCGGCGTTGCCCTCGAACACGACCTGCGGCGGCCGCCGTCGGGCCTTGCCGTCGCCGTCGGCGTTGCCGTCGAGTTGCTGCACCTTGGCGAGGAAGACCGCGCTGCCCGTCGGGCAGCCACGCGACCTGAACGGGCTGTTCCCTCGACGAGGCCGCCGGCGTCGTTGTAGATCGCCTCGCCGGGGCGGGTGAGCAGGCGGGCGGCGGAGTTGTTGTCGCCGAGGATCATGTGCGAGTCGGCCTCGCTCGTCTGCAACGCGATGCGGACGCCCATCTGGCCGATCGTGCTGCGCAGCCCGCTCGTGCCGCCGATCGTCTGCGACCCGAGCAGCAGGTGCACGCCGAACGCCCGGCCCTGCCGCACGAGGCGGTCGAGCAGCAGGCCGGCCTCCTGGGCGAGCTTGTCGTCCTCGAAGAACTCCTGGAACTCGTCGATGATCAGCAGCGCGCGGCATCTTCGCCGCGGCGCCGCGCCGCGGCGGTAGCGCCGAGGTCCTGCACGCCCGCGCGGCGGAAGATCTCGCCGCGCGCGACATCTCGGCGCGAGCCGCTGGAGCACGCTCAGGCCGAACTCGCGGTCGCCTCAACCGCGATCGCGCGGGCGTGCGGCAGGCGGTGGGTGGCGTAGGTCTTGAACTCCACGCCCTTCTTGAAGTCGATCAGGTAGACCTCGACCTCGTCGGGGCTGTACCACATCGCCAGGTTCGTCACGATCGCGTGCAGCAGCGTCGACTTGCCCGAGCCGGTCTTGCCGGCCAGCGCGCGTGCTGCGCGACGCCCTTGCCCAGCCGCAACTGCTGGAGCGCGTCGCGCCCATCCGGCCGATCGGCACGACGAGGTCCTCGATCGTGCGCGCGTCCAGAACTCGGCCGGCGTCGGGCGCGATCGTCTCGAACGGCACCTCGACGCGGTTGGCCGCCTTGGCCCCGCGGCCGACGACGTCGAGGATGCCGGTCAGCACCTCCTCGCGCGGCGGCGGGTCGAGCGTGAGCGGGAACTGGCCGAAGACCTTGTCCTTCCACCCGAACTCGTCGGGCCACTTCTGCACGAGGTTGATGCTGGTGGCTTCGAGCTCCTCGAGGTGCGTGCCGCCGGGCAGCGGGTGGCGCGTGTCGCGGCTGATGAGCGTAGACGCCGCACCGCGCGCCGGTCGCGGCGATGCTGGCGAGGCGGCGGTAGGCGTTGCCCTGGAAGCCGACGAAGTCGGCGATCACGAGGAACCGGTACGGCTCGGCCAGCTCGCCGGCCTGCGCGTTGTAGTCGTCGATCGTCTCGAACTCGTTGCGCAGGTACTTCTGGATGACCGTTTCCATGTGCTCGGTCAGGTTCGTCAGCCGCTGCTCGATCTGCTCGGCCTCGGTCCAGATCCGCCCGCCGACGAGCTGCTCGTCGTGGTCGGCCAGGTGCATGAACCCGGCGAAGTTCTGCCCGAGGCCGACCGGGTCGATGATCGTGAAGCGGACGCGCTTCGGCGGCTGGCTCGTCAGCAGGCGGGCCATCGTGGCCTGGAGCGTGCGGATCGCCAGCGGGCGGCCCTCGCGGTCGGACTGGATCAGCAGCGACGCCCGCCGCGGGGAACCCGAGCGTGACGGGCATGCGGAAGGGCTCGGGCAGCGCGAGGGCGCACCGGGTGGCCCTTGGCGGCCTGCTTGGCGATCTGGCGGAGGTCGACCTCCAGTTCGCCGACGCGGACGCTCGCCGCGAACTTCGTCGGCGGCCGCCAGTCGCGCCAGGACGGGTCGTCCCACGAGACGACCGCGTCGGCCGGCGCGCGCCGGCCAGCGGCCAGGGCGGCCGCCACCCGCTCGCGTCGCCCGCGGCGGCGATCGGCGGCGGATGTGCGACAGGCCGGCGGCGAGCCGCGTCTCCAGCGCGACGCGGGCCTCGGCGTAGAGCGCTCGGCCTCGGCCTTCTGGTCCTCGTACTGCCGCGTCGCCGCCCGCACCGCCTCCTCGTGGCGCAGCGTGCTAGCGTGCGTCGCCGCGCCGCCAGGTCTCGACCTCCTTCGTCCCCTCGTCGCGCTGCTGGTCGAGCTTGGCGAGGCGGGCCTGGTAGTCCTTCTGGATCGAGGCGATCGCGGCGTCGCGGCGGCGGGCGGTCTCGGCGAGCATCGGCTTGAACCGCTCGCGGGCGGCGCCAGCACCTCGGCGCGGTGGGCGGCCGTCGCGTCGGCGCGCCGCTTCTGGACGCGGCTCCGCGTGGGCGAGCGCGCGCGGCCGCGGCCGCGGTGCCCAGCGCCTGCCGCAGCGGCACGACGCGATCGGCGCGCGCCGACTTCATCAGCATCACGATCCCGACCTGGCGCCGCCGTGGTCGCGAACGCCGCGGCCATGACCGGCGTTGACGCCGAGCCGGCGGTCGACCGCGAGCTGCGCCGACACTGCCGCGACCAGGCCGATCAGGGCGGCCGACACGTAGAGGTTGTGCCGACGAACATCCCCGGCAGCTTCAGCTTGTTCAGCCGCCAGGTGGCGCTTGCGCCTCGGCCTTGCGGGCCTCGAACTCCGGCCCGCGGGTCGCCGCCCATCGGCTGCGCGAACTCGTCGGCGTCGTCGTCGGCAGCTCTCGAGCCGGTAGGTCGGTGGTCGGCCGCCTGCTCCTCCATCGCCGCCAGGGCGGCGGTCTCGGCGTCGACGGCCTCCTTCGCCTTCTTGTACTCCTCCTTCAGCTGAAGGTCGGCCACCTCGTAGACGCTCTCGGCCATCCAGACCGCGTGGTCGAACTTCGACTTGATCTCGCGGCTCGGTCGGCTCGACCTCGTTTCTTGTCGAGCGCTGGAGGCGGCCGTTGCGGTCGTACTTCGCTGGAGGCCGCCGAACTGGTGGTTGAACGGCGCGCCGTCACCTCCGCGCGCGCCGCTCGAACTCCGCCGCCGTCTCTTCCTGCTCGGCGGCGTGGCGGGCGTCGACAGTTCGCGGGCGGCGTGCTGGCGCGCCTCCTCGAGCCGCCGCCAGCGCCCTGCTGTCGCCTCGCCTCGACTTCGGCCTCGGGTCGCCGCGTTGATCGATCAGTCGACAGTTCCACGAAGTTTCGCGCGCGCCACCCGCTGCTGCGGCCTACGCTGGGTCACGGCCTCGGCGGGGAACGGCGGGGCCTTGGTGACCCTCGTTGCCGTCGTCGCCACTGGGGTCGGGTTGTTCGATCAGTTCTTGCATGAATGTTGTGGGAGTCGCGGAACCGTCGGATCGTGGGACCCGGCCCGCCAATCATGGGCCCGAACTCACGGGAGGACAGGCGTGGACGCCTGTCCGGGATGCGTAACACTTCCGCGTTCCAAAGCTCCTCGTCAGTCTTCGCCGCACTCGCGGCGGATCGTTGCAGGACGATGCCGACGCGATCCATCGCGGCGACGGCGTTGCGGAGGTCCACCTCCATCGGCGTCAGGAAGTCCTCCTCGAACCGCCGGCTGACCGGGTCGTCCCAGACGGACTTCGTCTCGGCCCAGCGGTGGTTGAGTTCCTTGATCGCCTTGCCGAGCTGGCCTCGGCCCTCGTAGACGCCCATGGGTGCTCCTCGGCCGTGCGGCGGCGGCGACGCGCGTCGGGGCGTCGCGGGCCGGCGGAATCAATCGCGCGGGAAGTCGTCCACGAGCGGCGGGCGGCGGTGTCGGACGGCGGCGGTGCCCAGACGGGCGGTCGTGCGGGTCGAAGACCGCCAGACGGATGCCGGTCCGACGACGACGACGTAACCTTCGGGTAACGACAGCACCTCGGCAAGGTCGGGACGCACGGCGAGGAAGTCCGAGACCGCGCATCGCGTCGAGCGCGGGCGGCCGCGTCGCCGCCGCCGCCGGTCGGCCGCGGTCCCCCGGGTTCCCCTCCTTTGGATCGGCCGGGACGCGACGTACCAACCGGAGTCGCCGTCGGCGCCGGCGTCGAGCCGCTGAAGGTAAATTGTAGGGCTCTCATGGGTTCCACGCCTCACAATAATCCGGCTCGATGCGTCGGGGGCGCGTCGTTCGGCGGCAGCGCGGCGAGGGCGGCGCGGTCGGCGGCGTTGAGCGCGCGGCCTTCCAGCCGGCCGTGGGCATGAACGCGGGCGGGCGCGCGCGCAGGTGCGCGTGCGGGAGGCGGGCGCGCAGGATCGGCGGACATCGACGGGCGGTCCGCGTCGGTGGTCGTCGGCGCTGGCGCGGTCTTCTCGGCGGCTCTCTCGCGAAGCCGCGGCCGACGCCGCCGCGCGCGCGTCTCGCCGGCGAACGCGGTCGCGGCGGCGCGGGAGACGTCTTCGGGCGTGAGCTGGTGTAGGCGTCGAGGATCGCGGCGAGTCGATCGAGCTTGCTCGCGTAGACCGGCACGTCCGACTGCACGGTCGTCGCGAACCGCTGTGCCGTGGTAGTTCTCGATCTCCTTCTGGAGCCGGCAGGTGTAGACCTTCACGTTGGCAAGCTTCTGGTGGGCGGACTCGAGCCGCCGCTTGCACTGCGCGACGACCTTCTGCTCGTCGATCGCCGACGATTGGCGGCCGGACGGCGTCCTTGAAGAGCGTCTTCTGCCGCAGCGCTCCTGCGCGCGAGAGCAGTTCGGCGCTTGCGGATCTGCCCCTGCCAGTAGGTGAGTTGCTCGGTCTCGAGCCACGTCAGCGTGCGGTGCATCTCCGACTCGGCGTCGCCGAGCGCGACGGCGGCCGACTCGGCGAACTTGAACAGCGCGACGCGGAAGGCCTTGAGCCGTCGATCGATTCGACCCGGGCGCCGGTGGTCATGGGTGCGCTCCTTGGGGAAGGGGTCAGGGGTCAGGGGTCAGGGGTCAGGGGTCAGCGTTGAAGGTGAAGCGTCAAAGGGTCAAGGGTCGACAGGCGAAGGCGGGCGCTGGACGACGCGAGTGGCACCAGGATTCGACCCCTGACTCCTGATCCCTGACCCCTGCCCGCCCCTCCCCTACCGCTGCTTCAGGTAGTCCTCGATCATCGCGGCTTTCTTCCCGAGGAAGCTGGCGTGCTGGTGGGAGGCTTCGAGGAAGCCGCCGAGGGCTTTGACGGTCTGGTCGAAGGCCTCGGAGAACTTGCACGCTGCTCGCAATCGCGCCACGACGCCTCGAGATTGCGCATGCGGGCGTGGAGCGACCCATGAGGCCTTGGAGGTCGTTGTTGAACCGAGTGAGGTCGGCGGCGAACCGCCGCAGCTCCGCGGGATCTACGTGGGCCTTGGACATGGCGGGGACTCCGGTTGGGGAACGCGTAGTGCGTATTGCGTAGTGCGTAAGAGAATAAGCACGCGCGAACGTCTTCTTACGCACTACGCATTACGCGTTCTCCTCAATACATCCCGGAGCGTCAGCATCGCGGCCTCGGACATCCGGCTGCGGTCCCACGGCGGTTCCCAGACGAGTTCGACGTCGGCGGTGCGGACCTCGGGGATCGCCCTCGATCTTCGTCTCCACCTCGCCCGGCAGCGTGCCGGCGACGGGGCAGGCGGGGGCGGTGAGGGTCATCTTCACGGCGGCCCGCGTCTCGTCGACCTGGATCTCGTAGATCAGGCCGAGCTCGTAAATGTTGACCGGGATCTCGGGGTCGTAAATCGTCTGCATCGCCTGGATGACCCGCCCTTCGAGCAACTTCTGCTCGATGGCGTTGAGCGGCACCGTAGCGCCGGCGGCTGCGGATCGACGCCGGCGGCCTTGGTCGACGCGATGGCGACAGCGCGGTGGCCGGTAGCGCCCGGCGTCGCGGCGGCGGGGGCTCGGACCCTCGCCGCTCGACGCTCGCCAAGGCTCTGCCGGTCGGCCATCACGTCTCTCCTGAGCTGGTCCACGCGGCCGGAACTCGGCAGCACCGTGAGGCTCTGCCGCTTGGGCGCGTCCGGGTGGGTCGGTCGTGGTCGTCGTTCATGATGTCTGCTCGGCTCCGTCCTCTGATCCGCATGTCGCTAGGACTCCGGTGCTTCCTTTTCCCGTGGCGTTCCCGCTCACGCTACCAGATCGGAATTCTCGCACCTCCGCACGCGGGTGACCCGCGCTTGAAACGCGTTGCACTTCGCGACGCACCGCGTCGGCATCGGGACCGGGTCGTCGCGCCCTTGACGACGACCGGCGACCCCGGCCCTTCGGGCCGGGCGCGAAACGGGCGTGCGACCGAGACCGCGCGCTGGGAAGCCCCGCTTCGACGCCCCACGTGTCCGAGGGCTTCACTCCGTCGACACGGGCATTTCTTCACGCCGCTTCGAGGTGTGCCAGGGCAGCGTCGCGCACTTCGCGCGCTCGGGGAACCGGGCGCTGCGAACACGACGAGCTTGCCGAGGTCGCGGCGTCGTCGCCGCCACGCCGGGTCGCCGCCGACGCCGGCCTCGCCGGCGACGACGTCGTGGAAGCGGCGGAAGATCGCCAGCGCCGCCTCGACCGTGCGGCCTCGGATCACCTCGGTCATCATCGACGCCGACGCGGTGGAGATCGCAGCCTGCGCCCTGGAACGACGCGTCGGCGATGGTGCCGCCCGCGAGCTTGACGAACAGGCGGAGCTTGTCGCCGCAGAGGCGGTTGTGGCCGACGGCCCATGCCGGTCGCGTCGGCGATCGGGCGGAAGTTCCGCGGGTGCTTGCCGTGGTCGAGGATCACCTCGCGGTAGAGGTTGTCGCGGTCCTGCGGTTCCACGCGGGCGGCCTCATTTCGGGCGCGAGTTCCGTCGCCATCGCGCGGATGCGGCGACCATCCTCCAGCCCGTTGCGACGCTGCGAGCTGATGAACTGGTCGAGGCCGATCCGCCCAAAGAACTTCTGCACGTCGAACGCCAGCACGTCGGCCGCCCGCTGGCCGGCGAAGAGTTTGGTGAGGATCGCGATGAGGCCGCGGACGATGTCGGCGTTGGCGTCGGCGAGGAACTCCAGCGTGTCGTCGCTGCCCGGCCTGCGGCCGAGGACGTAGACCTCGCTCATGCAGCCGGGCACGCGCTCGGTGACCTTCTTCAGCAAGTCGAACAGCGCGGCACCCGCGCCGAGTTCGAGCACGAACTCGTTGCGCGCCGTCGCGGTCGCCGAGCATTTCGAAGACCTCGGCGAGGTCATCCGCGGCGGCGGCGGGCGACGGGCGGCGGCGGCCGGGTACTTGATGCCGTCGTCGGCGGCGACCGCGCCGGCCGTCGCGGGGGTGACGCCGGCGGGGCGGCGGCTTTGGCTGCTCATGCTTCGTGGCGGCGACGTCGACCGCGCGCGGATCTTCTGCGGCGCGTCGACGAGCGCGTCGACGTCGGCGGTCGTGTTGTACATCGCGGGTGACGCGCGGGTGGTGGCCGGGATGCAGAAGCATCCATGATCGGCTGACAGCAGTGGTGGCCGGTGCGGACGGCGACGCCGTCGGAATCGAGTTGCGTGCCGAGGTCGATCGCAGAGATCGGCGGGTCCTGCATCACGAACGACACGACGCCCGCCTTGCGGGCGGCGGTGCCGATGATCCGCAGCCCGCGCACCTCGCCCAGTCGCCGCGTGGCGTGGGCGAGCAGCGCCTCCTCGTGCGGCACGAAGTTTCGAAGCCGACCGACAGCACGAAGTCGATCGCCGCGCCGAGGCCGACGGCCGGCGATGTCGGGCGTGCCCGCCTCGAACTTGCTGTTCGGCAGCTCGGCGATCTCCGTCTTCTCGAACGACACCGAGCGGATCATGTCGCCGCCGCCTTGGTACGGCGGCATGCGGTCGAGCAGCGCGCTTGCCGTACAGCACGCCGATGCCGGTCGGGCCGAACAGCTTGTGGCCGGAGAACGTAGAAGTCGGCGTCGAACCGCTCGACGTCGGTCGGGCCGTGGGCGACCCACTGCGCGCCGTCGATCAGCACTCTTCGCCGACGGCGTGGGCCCGCTCGATCATGTGTTCGATCGGGCTGATCGTGCCGAACGCGTTGGACACGTAGTTGACGGCGACGATCTTCGTGCGCGGGCTCAGGAGCTGCTCGAACTCGTCCATGAGGAGTTCGCCGGCCTCGTTCATCGGAATGACGCGAAGCGTGGCGCTGGCGGCCTCGCAGGCGAACTGCCAAGGGACGATGTTGGAGTGGTGCTCGAGCGGCGAGGGACCTCGTCCCCCGCCGAAGGAACGCCTGGCCGAACGACGTGGCGACGAGGTTGATCGCCTCGGTCGTGCCGCGGGTGAAGATGATCTCCGCGTCCTCGGCGGCGTTGAGGAATGCCTGCACCTTGCGGCGGAATTCCGACTCGTACGCCTCGGTCGCCCGGGCTGAGGTCGTAGACGCCGCGGTGGATGTTGGCGTTCTCGGTCTCGTAGCGCGCGTGGGCGGTCGATCACCGCCCGCGGCTTCTGCGTCGGCGGCGTTGTCGAGGTAGACCAGCGGCTTGCCGCGCACGCTCGTCTGCAGGATCGGGAACTGCCCGCACACGCTGGACGTCGAAACCCATCGATGCCTCGCGAGAGCCCGCGACTTCGCCGCGGGTCGATTGACCGGAGGCGCGGACGTTTCCGCGACGGACGGGGACCGGAATTATCAGAGGGCCTTTGGTCCGCCAGAGCCCAGGTCGGTGATGCGCAGGTCGAGGCGGGAGGCCGTGGCGGTGAAGTCTCGAGGTACCGCCGCACCGGCGCCACGCGGATGCGGCGCGTCACGTCGGCGGCGAACGCGTAGGTCAGCAGGTGGCGGGCCGCCTCCAGCGACACGCCGCGCGTGCGGAGGTAGAACACCATGTCGTCGTCGACCAGGCCGGTGGTCGAGCCGTGCGCACTTGACGTCGTCGGCGTAGATCTCCAGCCGCGGGCTGGCTGTTCATCGTCGCGTCGTTGCTGAGCAGCAGCGACTTGCTCGTCTGCTTGCTGTCGGTCTTCTGGGCCGGCTGGCGGACGATCTTGCCCTTGAACACGCCCGTGGATTTGCCGTCGAGCACGTGCTTGTAGAGCTCGTGGCTCGGGCAGTTGGGGCGGGCGTGGTCGAGGATCGTGGTTGTCGCAGTGCTGTTCGCCATCGAGGACGACCAGCCCGGGTGAGCGTCGCGTCGGCGCGGTCGCCGTTCATGGCGACGCCGAGGTCGTTGCGCGACAGGCGGCACCCCGAGCGTGGCGGCGTGCGCAGACGAACGTGGCCGACACGGCGAGTTGCACGCTCATCGCCGCGACGTGGTACGCCCGCGGCCCCTCGTGCTGGAGCTTGCGGTCGATGCGGCTGTCCTGGCCGGCGACGATCTCCGTCACCGCGTTGGTGAAGTAGACGCCCCCGCCGTCGGCCCCGCCGCCGCCCAGGCCGGCGTAGGTCTCGACGATCGCCTCGACGTTCTCCTCGGCGACGACCAGCACGCGCCGGGTGCGTGACGGGCGTGGCGGCGTCGTCGAGGAACAGCAGGTGGATCGGCGGTTCGAGCGCGGTGCCGCGGGGGCAGGAAGACGAACGCGCCGTCGCGGAGGAAGCCGGTGTTGAGCGCGACGAACGGCGTGCTCGACCAGCGCGTGCGGCCGAGGTGCTGGCGCAGGGCAGGGGGATGTCGGCATTGAACGCGTCGGCGAGCGTGCCGACCTTCGCGCTTGCGCGGCAGCGACAGCAGTTGCGAGAGCGGCGCGAGAAGAAGCCGTTGACGAACACGAGTTCGACGGCCGACTCGTCGCGCATGCCGAAGCGGGCGACCTCCTCGGGCGACACCTCGACCGGCTCCGCCGGCTCGAAGCGCGTGCGGGCGATCGGGTCGGTGTTGGTGAACCGCCACTCCTCGTCGGTGCGTTTGGGGAAGCCGACGGCGGCGAACGGTCGAGGCCGGCGCGGACGAGTTCGTCGGCCCAGCCGTTGCCGTTGCCGAGCTTCGCCCGCCGGCGTCGGGGCGAAGTTCGAGAGGTGGCCGTCACGTTGTCTGCGACTTGGGTCATGATCAAACTTCCTGCCTGCCTCGTTCCAGCGCGCGCTGATCAATGATCGAAGAATTCGTTAGCCACAGATGGGGCACAGATGAACACGGATGAATGCTGCTACTCCGTTGAGTCGATCGGGTGCCCCATCATCTGTGTCAATCTGTGCCCCATCTGTGGCTATATCTCTAACGTCAGACCGCCTGCGCGACCTCGCGCTCGACCCAGTCGTAGCCCTTTTCTTCCAGTTCCAGCGCGAGGTCCTTCGTGCCGGACTTCACGATCCGGCCGTCGATCATGACGTGGACGAAGTCGGGCACGACGTAGTCGAGCAGGCGCTGGTAGTGGGTCACGAGCAGGATCGCGCGCGGTCCTTGTCCTGCAGTTCGTGGAGCTTGTTGATGCCGTTGGCGACGGTCTTGAGCGCGTCGATGTCGAGGCCGGAGTCGGTCTCGTCGAGCAGGGCCAGCTTGGGGTTCATCACCGCCATCTGGAACACCTCGTTGCGGCTCTTCTCGCCGCCGCTGAACCCCTCGTTGACCGCGCGGCGGGTGAAGGTGTCGTTGATCTCCAGAGACTCGCTATTCTCCTTGAAGAGCTTGAGGAAGTCCATCGCGTCGAGTTCCTCTTGGCCGCGGTGCTGCGCGTGGCGTTGACGGCGGCCTTGAGGAAGTAGTCGGTGCTGACGCCGGGGATCTCGACCGGGTACTGGAACGCGAGGAACACGCCCTCGCGGGCCGCGCTCCTCGGTGCTCATGTCGAGCAGGTCCTTGCCCTCGTAATGGACGGTGCCGCCGGTGACCTCGTACGTCTCGCGGCCGGCGAGGACCTGGCAGAGCGTGCTCTTGCCCGAGCCGTTCTTCCCCATGATCGCGTGCACCTCGCCGGTGTCGATCGAGAGGTTCACGCCCTGGAGGATCTCCCGCCCGCCGGGGCGGCGACGCGGGCCTGGAGGTTCTTGATTTCGAGCCATTATTGTCTTTTCCCGCTCGCACTCTTCCCGATCGCACTCGCAAATCGGCTTTGCGATGCTCTTCGAAGTCCAATAACGGAAAGACGCTTCCCTGGCGCGCCTGCTCGCGTCTTCCCGTGCGTCTTACAGCCGTCGCCCCACTCCGGCAGCGAGCAGATGTAGAGCTGGTTAAGGATGACCATGCTGTAGTTGCTCGCCTTACCGTCGCGGGTTTGCGGGCTATAGAGCACCTGCTTTTCCAGGTATCGCGGCAGCATCGGTCCTTGCCCGCACGCGCGGCCCAAGCCGCTGAGGTGTTCCACACGCCGTGACTGCCTTTCGCGGCTCGCCATCCGACCGAACCCTCACCCGACGCTGCCCTCAGACGCCGAGCAGCTTCTGGGCCTCGACGGCGAACTCCATCGGGAGTTCGCGGAAGACTTCCTTGCAGAAGCGTTGACGATCATGTTCACCGCGTCTTCGAGGGCGATGCCGCGGCTCTTGCAGAAGAGCTGGTCCTCGCCGATCTTGCTCGTGCTGGCCTCGTGCTCGGCGCGGCTGGTCGTGTTGCGGACCTCGATGTACGGGAAGGTGTGGGCGCCGCACTGGTCGCCGAGCAGCAGCGAGTCGCACTGCGTGTAGTTGCGGCTGTTCGTCGCGGCCTGAGGATCTTCACCAGCCCGCGGTAGGTGTTCTGGCCCTTACCGCCGCTGATGCCCTTGGAGACGATCTGCTCTTGGTGTTCTTCCCGATGTGGATCATCTTCGTGCCGGTGTCGGCCTGCTGGAAGTTGTTCGTCAGCGCGACGCTGTAGAACTCGCCGACGCTGTTGTCCCCTGCAGGATGCACGAGGGTACTTCCACGTGATGCTCGACCCGGTCTCGACCTGCGTCCAGGTGATCTTGCTGTTGCGGCCGAGGCACTTGCCGCGCTCGTGACGAAGTTGTAGATCCCGCCCTTGCCGTTCTTGTCGCCGGGGTACCAGTTCTGGACCGTGCTGTACTTGATCGTCGCGTCGTCCATCGCGACGAGCTC
>JAUJNJ010000279.1 GCA_030448225.1 Phycisphaerae bacterium | reverse complement strand
GTCAAGGGGCCAAGAACGCCACGAGAAGGAGAAACGGGATCGGGTCCTACGCAATTCTCCCCTCCTCTCTTCTCCTCTTGGCGCCTTGTCCGGACCGCACCGAGAACCAGAATGAACCGATACCTCCCCATCGGGCTACTCCTCACCGCCTTCTCCGCGCAAATGGCGGCTGCCGCCGACGCGAAGGCGGTCACGGTCGCCGCCCCCGGCCACAGGTCGGCGATCGTCACGCGGGACGACTGGAAGCAGGCCACCTGGTCCGACTGGGGCGGGCACGCGATCCTGTCGGCGTTCGCGAAGGAGGTCACGGGGCAGGCGGTCCCGGTGATCAAGGCGTCGGACGTAGCCACGCCGGAGGCGCGGGCGAAGTACGACACGCTGATCTGGACCGGGCGGCAGCCGGAGGTGGATCGGGTGATCGGGGCGGAGCTGGACCAACTCGACGACGACGGGTTCATCGTTCACGCCGAGGGGAACAACGTCTACGTCGCCGGCCGGAAGTGGTGGGGCGACAACTGGGCGGCGTACGACCTGCTGGAGCGGTTCGCGGGGTGCCGGTGGTACGGGGCGGAGAAGCCGTTCTGGCAGGCCGGGAACGGGATCGTCGGGCTGTTCGACGTCATCCCCAAGCGGGAGCGCATCGAGGTGCCGGCACCCACGTGGTGGAGCAGCCGACCTACAAGATGCGGTTCTACCGGTTCATGCCGATCCACGCATTCCGGCTGCGCTACCGCGACCAGTTCCACCACGCGCTGGTCGGGATCATCGACCCGCGCAAGCACGGCGAGGCCCACCCCGAGTGGTTCCCGCTGATCGACGGCAGGCGGTTCGTCCCGCCGCCGGGGCAGGAGATCCACTTCCAGCCGTGCGCAACGCACCCGGAGGTGGAGGCGGTGGTCGCGAACGCGGCGATCGACCACTTCAAGCAGAACCCCGACGCCAGCGCGTACAGCGTCGGCATGAACGACACCGACCGCTTCTGCGAGTGCGACAAGTGCCTGGCCGTCGCGCCGCCGACGATCTCCGACAAGCAGCAGCGGCTGGCCTACACGTTCTTCGACTTCTACAACCGCATCGCCACGCGCGTGGAGGCGGCCGGCTTCGGCGAGAAGCGGCTCGGGTGCCTCGGGTACGCGGGGCTCAGCGTGCTGCCCAAGGGCTCGATCCGCATGCACCCGATGCTGGTCCCCTACCTGACGCGCGACAGCTCGGTCCTGTTCGACCCCGACCAGCAGAACGAATTCCGGGACATCGTTGGCACGTGGAACGGCCTGGCGCACCGGATGGGCATTTACGAGTACCTCTACGGCGGCGGCTACGTCGTGCCGCGGATCTATAACCGATACCTGATCAAGAACGTCCGCGAGCAGTACGGCGTCGGGTGCGACGGCTTCTACGGCGAGAGCTACCCGAACTGGGGCCTCGACGGGCCGAAGTACTGGCTGCTGGCCCGCATGCTCTGGGACCCCCGGCAGGACCCCGAGCCTCTGCTGGCCGGCTACTACGCGGACCTGTTCGGCCCGGCCGCGGGGACGATGCGGGCGTACTTCGAGTTCCTCGAGGAGACCTGGTGTACGCAGTCGCTCAAGAGCGACCGGAGCAACTACCGCTGGTTCCTCGACGACCGCCAGCTCGAGGTGTTCCCGCCGGCGAAGTGCGACGCGGCGTGGGCGATGCTCGAGCGGGCGCTCGCGCGGGCGGACGAGCCGATCGTGCGGCGGCGGATCGAGTACGTCCGGGACGCATTCGCCGTGACCCGCGCGCTGAGCAAGCGCTACGCGACCTCCGCCGGCATCGACCGCGCGATGGAGGACACGGCGGCCGCGCCGTTTGCCGCCGCCCTGCCCGCCCGGCTGGCGGCGCTACAGGCGTGGCTCGACGCGCCCGACCCGCGGCCGGCGATCGAGCGGGCGGTCGCGCTGGGCACCGCACTGGACGACAACGTGATCAAGAACAACCGCGGCGGGTTCGCGTCGCTCGACCGGCGGCCCACGGGCGCGGTCGCGAAGCTCGTGACGGCGACGGTCAATGCGGCGGTGGAGAAGCAGGCCGACCTCACCCCCGCCGCCGTGCGACAGCGGATCGAGGCGCAGCTCGCGGGGGGTGGGCCGAAGGCCGCCGCCGACTACCTGAAGAACATCGCGCTGGAGCGCGGCGTGCTGGCCGTGCGCGCAGCTTTGAAGTCGCCCGCGATCGACGGCAAGATCGACGCCTCGGAGTGGCCGGAGCCGGCGTACTCGGGCCAGTTCTTCGAGATCCACGGCCTGATGCCCCGCCCGGAGCAGACGACCGTCCGCGCCGCCACGTCCGGCGACCGCCTGTTCCTCG
>JAUJNJ010000278.1 GCA_030448225.1 Phycisphaerae bacterium | reverse complement strand
TGAGCGTGCCGCCGGCGCCGCCGGTCGCCTTCGCGGCCGGGGCGCTCTGGGCCGGCGCGGTGGTGGCTCCGGCGGCGGGCTTGGCAGCCTCGGCGGGGGCCGTCGTCGCGCCGGCGGCCGGCTTCTGCTCGGCGGGCTTCGTTTCCGCCGGCTTGGACTCCGTCTTGGCCGGCGCGGCCGGCTGCTGCTGCTGGCCGCCGCAGGCGGCGATCAACGGCATCGCCGCGAGCGCCAGGCCGGCGCGCAAGATCGTTCGTCGAGAGACGCGTCGTCGCGTCGTCGTGAGGTCGAAGTCGGTGCGGTTCGACTCCACCGGTCCCTCCCTTGGAGAGGATGCAATTACGCAAGGCTACCATCTGGTACGGGGAACCGCAAGTTCACGGCCGAACAAACGGCGCCGCGTCGAATTGTGCACTTCGCGCCGCGCACCGGATGCCCGGGATGCCCGCCACGAACGGCCCGACTCGACGCTACGCGCCGGCCGCTCCCATCGGGCCCGCGTCCGAGCCGGGCATGCCGCCGAAGCCGAGCCGCGTCACGCGGCATGGGCTCCGACCCGTGACCTGGGCCACCAAGTCGAAGAACCAGTGGATGCCCGGGTCGTCGGCCGTGCCGTAGCCGCCGAGCTCGAAGCGGCGCGGCGGCTCTTGAAGCCAGTGGGCGTGAAAGAAGACGTGCTTGCCCCGGATCGCCTGCGCCGAGCGGACCTGGGCCTGGTAGAAGATGCCGGCGTCGCGCGTGAAGACGCCGGGGTGCCCGACGTCCAGCGCGAACCCGCCGCACTCGACGTCGACGACCGGCTTGCCGACGGCGTGGGTGAACAGCAGCTCCTCGGCGATGCCCGGGTCGTCATGCAGCGCGACCTCGGCGTGGCGCGCGACCGGCAGGACGAGGTCGAGCCCCTTGGCGTTGCCGCCGACCAGCCGTTCCGGGTCGGCCTCCTTCGCCGCGTCGATCAGGCGGTTGATGGCGGCCGGATTCTGGAAGGGGTAGACGTCGCGCGAGTCGGCCCAGTGCCGGGCGTGGTACTCGTTCGCGACGTTGACCATGACGTGGTCCCACGGCCGGAGCCGGGCGGTCGCATTCGAGACGGCGCGCTCGATGTCCGCGGCCCGACGCGGGAGCAGCGGGCGGCGCTGGTAGAAGTAGCCGACGATCGCCACCATGCCGCGCCGGGCCGTCTCGTCGAGCAGGCGCGCCTGGCGGGCCAGGACCGCCTCGTCGAGCGACCCGTCGGCGAGGAACGCGTTGACCGTGCCGCTGCTGCCGCCCTGGAGGAACCAGGTGAGCGCGTTGAACCCGTGTGCCTGGTACTCGTCCAGCGCGCCGATCAGCCGCTCGACGTGGTCGTCGTCCTCGAGCGCGTTGGCGACGCGCACGCCCCAGAGCTTCGTCGGGCGGCCGTCGACCAGCAGATCGAGGCCCGAGACGGCGAGCTTCAACGCGCCGACACTCCGCGACGTGCCCGCCGGCTGCCCCTCCACTGGTCGCTCACCCGTCGCACGCTCACCCCTTGACCGCGCCGGCCGCCAGCCCCGAGACGAGGAACCGCTGGGCCAGGAAGTACAGCGCGATCACCGGCACGGAGGAGATCAGCGCCCCGGCCATGATCATCCCCCAGACGTACTGGTCGCCGACGATCATCCCGGCCAGCTTGACCGGCACCGTCTGGAGGTCCGGGCGGTTGATGAAGACCAGCGCGAGCAGGAACTCGTTCCAGGCGCCGGTGAAGGTGAAGATCGCCGCCGCCACCACCCCCGGCGCCGCGACCGGCAGCAGCACCCGCACGAGCGCGCCGAGCCGCGAGCAGCCGTCGATCATCGCCGCCTCTTCCAGCTCGGCCGGGATGCCCCGGAAGTAGCCCATCAGCAGCCAGGTCGCGAACGGGATCGAGAACGACAGGTAGGTGAAGATCAGCGACTGGAGCGTGTTGGTCAGGTTGAGGCTGTTGACGACCAGGAAGAGCGGGATGTAGATCAGCGAGGTCGGCAGGAGGTACTTGAAGAGGATGATCCGCGCCACCCACACACGCCCGGTGAAGCGGAGCCGCACGACGGCGTAGGCGGCCAGCGTGCTCATCGCGATCGACGTGACCGTCGCGACGGACGACACGACGAAGCTGTTCCAGAGGTTGCGCCCGAACTGCTCCGGCCCGAGCACCCGCTGGAACTGGACGAGCGACGGCCGCTGCGGGACGTACGTGAAGTCGTCGTAGATCTCGCGGTCGGTCTTGATGGCCGTGGTGACCATCGTATAGAGCGGCAGGGCCACGAAGAGCCCGAGCACGAGGATCACGAGCGTCGAGGGCAGCGCCGTCGCGCGGGTCAC
>JAUJNJ010000277.1 GCA_030448225.1 Phycisphaerae bacterium | reverse complement strand
CAGCGTCACAGGTGGAATGTCTCGCCGCCCTCCCGCCTGGCAGAGCACCGGACGGGTCAGCCTCAGCTCCTTCGGGGTGTCGCCGAGCAGCGGCGCGATCGCCGCGGCCGCCCGTCCAACCCGCCGGCGAGCGCGTCCATCACGGCGGCGGTCAGGTCGGCGTCTCCGAGCGGGGCCCGCCCCGCGTGAGCGACATCAACGCCCGGCTGCACGAGGAACGGTCGGAGGCGGCACGGGGGAGTTGTCAACGCCGTCCGAGTTCTGACCCCGTAGTGCCGGGTGAAATTTGACCCCGCTCGTGTGGGTCCGGTCACGCTGTGTCGTCGGTGGGCACCCTCCCGAGGTCGCGGTCTTTGAGCCGGTAGCTGTCGCCTTTGAGGGAGACGACTTCGGCGTGGTGGACGAGCCGGTCGATCATGGCGGCGGCGACGGTGGGGTCGCCGAAGACTTCGCCCCAGCGTCCGAACGGCTTGTTGGAGGTCACGATCAGCGAGGCGCGTTCGTAGCGTGAGCTGACCAGCTGGAAGAACAGGTTGGCGGCTTCGGCTTCGAACGGGATGTAGCCGACCTCGTCGATCACGACCAGCGGGATGCGCCCCAGGCGGGTGAGTTCGGCGTGCAGGCGGCCGTTGTTGTGGGCGTCGGCGAGGCGGGCGACCCATTCGGCGGCGGTCGCGAAGGCGACGCGGTGGCCGGCTTGGCAGGCGCGGACCGACAGCCCGATCGCCAGGTGGGTCTTGCCGGTGCCGGGCGGGCCGAGGAAGACGACGTTGTCGCGGGCGTCGATGAAGTCCAGGGTGCCCAGGTGCAGCAGCTGCTCGCGTTTGAGGGAGCGTTGGTGGTCGAAGTCGAAGTCTTCCAGGACTTTGCGGGCGGGGAACCGGGCGGCCTTGATGCGGCCTTCGCCGCCGTGGTCTTGGCGGGCGGCGAGCTCGCGTTCCAGGCAGGCGGCGAGGAACTCCTCGTGGGTCCACCCGTCGACGCGGGCGCGTTCGGCGAGCCGGTCGATCGCGGCGGCCAACGATGGCGCCTTCAGCGCGCGGCACAGATAGGCAAGGTCGGACTTCGGCTTGCCCGTGGTCGAGGTTCGCGTGGCCATCACGCCACCCCCAGCGCCCGGTCGTAGTCGGCGAGATCGCGTTGCTGCACATCGACGTCGACGGGTCGCGGCGCGTGGCGCTGAGCCCGCATCGTCACGCCGGCGGCGGCGTGCTCGGCGGCGGTGACCGTGCGGTGCTTGGCATAGGAACGGCGATGGCAGGCGACCTCGGCGCCGGCCAGAGCCGCGGTCACGGTGTCGAGATCGACGCGGACCTCGACGCGGTGACCGATCGCGCGGGGATGAACCGAGTAGTCGCAGGTCGCCACGCGCACGTGATGATCGCGACCTAGCCGCATCGAGAACCGCCAGGCGGTCTCGGGCAGCAGCGGCGGTAACGCCAGCATCGCCGAGCGGTCCTCGCCGATGCGATCGACCGGTCGGCAGCGCAGCGTGCGGTGCACCCGGGCGTTGGCGAGCGTCAACCAGTCGCCGAGCTGGGCGTTGAAGTCCTCGACCTCGCGAAAGGTCCGCCCGGGCAGGAAGCTGGTCTCCAGATAGCCGTTGGCGCGCTCCACCAGCCCCTTGGCCTCCGGATCGCCGGGCCGGCAGATCACCGCGCCCATCCCCAACACGCCGCGGAAGCGTTGGAACGCGTCGGTCAACACCGCCCTGCCGTCGCGACGCCGCGCGATCGCGGGCTCGTTGTCATACACCCCCTTGCGTGGCACCCCGCCCAACTCGATCAGACACGCCAGATGCCCGCCGAGCACGTCATGGACCTGCCGCGAGGGGATCATCCGCGCCGCGATCCACCGCGAATAGCCCGACACCCCCACGATCACCGGCGGGCGGCCGACCTGCTCGGCGCCCAACGGCACATCCACCGGCGGGAACCACAGATCCCACTGCGCCAACTCCCCCGGCAGATACTCCGTGCGCGACACCGGATGAACCGCACCGGGACTGATGGAGGCTCCGATCCTTGAGAGGATGGAGCCATGTCACGACCAGCCAAGTACCCGCGGGAGCTGCGGGAGCGGGCGGTGCGGATGGTGTTGGAGCACCGCGACGACTACGACTCGCAGTGGGCGGCGATCACTTCGATCGCGGCGAAGTTGGGGATCGGCACCGCGGAGACGCTGCGCAAGTGGGTCCGCCAGGCCGAGATCGACGGCGGTGCCCGTCCGGGGGTGTCGACCGAGGAGCAGCTGCGCATCCGCGAGCTGGAGCGTGAGAACCGGGAGCTGCGCCGCGCCAACGAGATCCTCAAGGCGGCGTCGGCTTTCT
>JAUJNJ010000064.1 GCA_030448225.1 Phycisphaerae bacterium | reverse complement strand
CCGGCACGGGGCTGCGAGGGCGTTGCGTCCCCGACCCGTCACCGGACGGTCGGTCGGTCCGCGGCTCACGCCGACGCGTGTCGCGCCCGGCCCTCGCCGCGGTAGGGGACGAGCAATTAGCCGCCGATCGGCCGCCGATCGCGAATCGTGAGATGCCGCCCGTCCGGCCGGGCGTTGGTGCAGAAGGCTGTGAGACGTATGACAACGAACACGACGACAACGACGACCAACACCGCCCCCTTGTCGCCCGCCGACGCGAGAGGCATCGCCGCCGCCGCCGACCGCCGCCGCGCGCGCGCTCGGCCTCATCGGGCCGGACGCGGCCGCCCGCGCCGCCGGTGCGGCGCGGTCGCGGCGGCGTTGCTGCTGCTGGCCGCGGCGGGCTGCTCGCCTACGGGGTACCACGCCTTCGCAACCCGACGTCAGACACGCTCGACGTCGCCCGCGCGGTCGCCGAGGGGAACGAGCGGGCGCCGGTCGACCACGTCGCGCTGAGCCACCCGAGCTTCCGCCCCAGAAGGCGGCCTCCCGCGTCGCGCTGCTGTGCATCGCCGCCGGGCCTGGCCGCGATCGCCGTCCGCGGTGGGACCGCGCGGTGAAGCTCATGCGACGTGTGGCTGGCCGCGTCGCACCCGATGAACCTGGCGATCTACCGGATCGTGCTGTTCGCGACGATCCTGTTCAACCTCGACAACGACAACGGCCGCGAGCAGATCACGTTCTTCGCCGGGCTGCCCCAGGAACTGTTCCACGTCCCGACCGGCATGAGCCGCTGCTGAAGTGGGGATTGGTTCGTCGCCGACCGGTTCCGCCTGCTGATCAACCCGACGGCCGCCGGGTGGGCGTTGACGCCGATGAACGTGTTCTGCGGACCGCGATCCTCGGGTTCTTCAGCCGCACGGCGCCGCGCTCGTGCTGGCGTTCGGGCTGTTCGCGACCGATCCCGCAGTACTTCGGGCAGACGAACCACTTCCACCACATGTTCTGTTCGCCGCGATCTGCATGGCCAGCCGGTGCGGCGACCACCTGTCGGTCGACGTGTCCTCGCCGCCCGCCGCCGCGCCGACGGCGGCGTCACCGAGCCGCCCGCGCCGGCGCGGGGCTACGCGCTGCCCCTGCGGTTCGTGTGGGTGATCATCGGCATCTGCTACTTCTTCCCGGGGTTCTGGAAGTACTGGTACAGCGGCATCGTTTGGGCGTTCAGCGACTTCAAGCACCTGGCCGAGTGGAAGTGGCTCAACATGGGCCTGACGTGGCAGCCCGGTACGCGGCAGCCGATGTTCCGGATCGACAAGTACTCGCTGCTCTACCAGCCCGCCGCCGTGACGCTGATCTTCGAGATGGGGTTCATCGTCGCGATCTCTTCCGCGGCTGCGGTACCTGGCGATCCTGATGGGCGTGGGCTTCCACCGGATGATCCACTTCACGATGCGCATCCCGTTCTACACGCTGCAGACGAGCTACGTCTCGATGATCGAGTGGGACCGCGTCTTCGGGTGGGTCGGCCGAAAGCGGACCTGGGCATGATGTTCAGTACGACGGCCGCAATGCCGCGCGGGCGGTCGGTCGCGACGCTGCGCGCTGGACCTGCTCGGCAACGTCGAGTACTGCGACGACGCCGGCCGAACTCGGGCGCGGGCGACGGCCAAGGGTCGGGACTCGACCGGCGCCGCCGCCCTGCGGGCGTTGCTGGCGCGGAACCTGGTGCCTGGGCTCGTCTGGCCGCTCGTCTACCTGCTGCTCGACCCGCGCGGCCGGGACGTGGCGGCGGCGGCGGCCCTGGCCGGCGCGGCGGCCCCGCGTGGTCGCCCCCGGCGCGCCTGGCCGGTGCTGCTGGCGGCCGCGGTCGTTGACGCCGAACCTCTACTCCGGCTGACCGGCCAGTACCACGGGCGGCCGTCTCCGTGCTACCCGCTGTTCGAGAAGAGCGCATCGCACCTCAAGGCCGACTTCGACGTCGTCGCGCTCGACGAAGCCGGCCGGCCGATCGCGTGGGACGAGAAGCGGATGATGGACGTCATGACCCGCCCGCGCTACACGTCGATGTGCCGGATCGTCGGCGAGAACCGGGACCCCGAGCAGCTCCACGCGTTCTGGGAGATGCTCACCCTGGAGAACCCGCAGTTGAAGGACGCGCGGGCCGTGCAGTTCTGGGTCAACACGCGCTACAGCGCCCCGGAGCAGGGGCACGAGCCGCCGGTCAAGGCCCGGCTCGTCCACCAGGCGAAGCTCGTCGGCGACGAGATCGTGCCGGACACCGCCGTCACGTCCTCCGCGGCGCAGCTCGACTCGGGCGCGGAGTAGGGCGGAGTTTCATGCGGTCGGTGACGTCGGTGTGGAGCGCGACCAAGCCGCTGGCGGCTTAGCGCCCTGCGGCTAAGCCACGAGCGGCAGAGCCATTCGACCCCCTCCGGCGCGTCCACCGCGGGCGCGCGCGCGTGCGAGAACCGGACCGACGAGTACAGCCACGCGCGGGCCGCGACCTCGCCCCGCGCGTGCTGTGTTATAGACCTCGTCGCGGGCGGGGAGCACCACCATGGATGCGCAGACACGACTGACCTATTCCCACTACGCTGATCGGGCCGCGACCCTGTTGGCCCGCGCGGCGTGGTGGCGCGACCGGCTCGGCCGGTGCGCTACGCGACTTCTTCGCCGCCGCCACGTCACCGACGAACCTGGCGATCGCATCGTCTTCTTCGCCGCGGTGTTCACGGACTTCGGCCAAGGATACGACCCGGCGACGGTCGACTTCTACTCCCGCCTGCCGCAAAACGCAGCAGACCCCGCCGGAGCCGTCGTTCGCGTGGGCCCGCGTGCTGGCGGTGCTGCCGATCTCGCCCGATTTGGGCGCGCACCTCGGACGCGCGCGTCTTCAGCTTCACGGCGATGATCGGGCTATCCTCGCGCACGAGCGGTGGCCTGTCGTGCTGTCGGGCGCTGTATGCGCTGGGCGTGCCGCAGTACTACGGCAAGGTCAACCACACGCACCACCTGTTTGGTTCGCCGCCATCTCGCCGCCAGCCGCCGCGCCGACGTGCTGAGCGTCGACGCCGCCTTGCTCGTGCGGGCGTCGGTTGGCGCGGCGGCCGCTCGGCCGAGCGCCCTCGCGCCGCCAGCGCCGGGCCCGGCGGCAGGCGCTGCCGCTGCGGTTCGTCTGGATCCTGATCGGCCTGGATCTACTTTTCCCGGCCTGCACAAGTGGTGGACAGCGGGACCGACTGGGCCTTCAGCTACAACTTCCGCAACCGGATGGGAGGCCTGGTTCCAGCCGCGACGTCTTCGCCGACGACGCGGGCGACCGTGATGGCCCGACGCCTACCTGGTCCGTACCAGCTCGGCGGGCAGCGCGACCGCGTTCGAGCCTGGCCGTGTTCATGATCTTCTTCCGCACGCTGGGCCGCTGGCGGTGATCGTCGCGCTGAAGTTCCACCTCGCACGTACTTCCTCATGAAGATCCAGTTCTGGAGCCTCATGCTGAACTTCGTGACGTTCGTCGACTGACCGCCTGCTGCGGTGGGCGGGGCGGCGGGATCTTCCGCCGCGACCTCGTCGTCGCGTACGACGGCGGCGACGCGTCCGACCGCCGGGCGCGTGGCGATCCTCGGCGAAGCTCGACCTGTTCAAGCGTGTGACGTACGTCGATGTACCGCCAACGCCGCTGCCGTCACCACGGCCCCGGCGAACGTGGCGGCGACGGCGCCGGCGGGGGCGATCGCGCACGCTCCTGCGCCGCCGACGACGCCCGCCGCGCGGCATGGGCGGGGCGATCGCGCCGCACGCCGCTCGCCCTGGTCGCCGCCGCTGCTGATGCTCCTGTTCGCGGGCGCTTGTCCGCGATGACGACGGCGGCGGCACGACCGCCGACGCCGCCGCCGCACGATGGGGGCGACCGCGTCGGCGGCGGCTGGCCCCGCGTCGCGACGGCCGCGTTCGGCTGCTCGTCGGGAACACGTTCGGCTTGAAGGCCGCGCGACGGTGGCCGACGTTACCCGATGTTCTCGTTATCGCTGCGGATCGAGCAGACCGTAGGCCGTCCTCGACGCCGCCGACCGCCGCGATCGAGTGAACTGCCCCGGCGGGCGACTGGTTCGCCTCAAGAGCCGGTACAGCCGCTGATGAAGCCGCTGGCCGACGAGGCGTCGAAGGACCCGCCCAGGCCGCGCGCGAGCGGAAGATGTGGCGCACGGGCGTTATTCGCCGGGCAGGAGTCGCGTCCGCCGACGCGCGCGCGCACCCACGGGTAGTTCTACCACGTCGTCTTCTCCACCGAGCCGTCGGCCGAGCGGAAGGAACTGCCGCGCGACCGTCTGGGATGTCGACTCCCGCGATGTCCCGGTGAACGTGCCGTCGCCGGCGGTAATCGCTCGGCTGCCGGGCGATGCACGGCCGCGACCCGTCCTACCCTGTTCGAGCATCCTTCCATTCGCTGGCCCGACGCCGCGCGGCGTGCTGGAGAAGGGCAGGCGTTGGCGAATGATGCTTTCCAGCGGCGCGGCCGCGCTGGATGACCTCGCCCGTGCATCCCATTTAGAGCCTATCCGAATACCCGCATCGAGGTACTGGCGAAGGCTCTCCTGGAGAATTCCGTGATGCTCTGGAGTACCGCGGGACGTCAGGCGCTCGGCGTGGCCAGGGCCACGCGAACGTGCCCGAGGCGAGGCGTTCGCGACCTTCGCGGGTGACACGTCTTTGATGCGCGGCGGCGGCGCGCGGTTCCTCGTTCTGCGGGTTGCCTTCCGTCAGTAAGCAGCGCGTTCTTTCACCTTCCGGAGCGGAATGATGAACCAGTAGCACCTTGCCGATCCCGATCGTGTCCTTCGTCCGCCGCAGCGTTTGGTCACCGTTGCTGCTGCCGGGCGCGGCGAAGGTCGCCGCGCGGCCGCGCGTCAGCCCTGCGGCTGACGCACAGGCCCTGGCCGCCGGGCGCCGCCGCGGACGATCAAGCCGGCGATCCAGGCGGGTGATCGGGCAGACCGTCGCCCGCTGGTACGGCAAGATCGACATCGAGGACGCCTGCGCCGAGGAGCCGCGAAGATGGGCTATGGCATCGGACTTCGTCGGCATGAGCATCTACGACGCTCAAGAAGCACAACCTCGTCGGCACGATGACGCCGAGCCACTCGATCGAGAAGGGCCTCAACCGCAAGGAGAACTGGGAGGAGTGCCTCGGCAAGATCCGCGACGGCATCAACGCCTCGGCCGAGGCCGGGTTCCCGAACGTGATCTGCTTCTCGGGCAACCGCGCCGGCATGAGCGACGAGGAGGGGATGCGCAACTGCGCCGAGGCGCTGAAGCAGGTCATGTCGCTGGCGGAGGAGAAGCGGGTCACTGTCTGCATGGAACTGCTCAACAGCAAGGTGGACCACAAGGACTACATGTGCGACCACACCGAGTGGGGCGTGGGGGTCTGCAAGCTCGTCGGGTCCGAGCGGTTCAAACTGCTGTACGACATCTACCACATGCAGATCATGGAGGGCGACGTGATCGCCACGATCCGCAAGCACAAGGACTACCTCGGCCACTACCACACCGGCGGCGTCCCCGGCCGCCACGAGATCGACCAGAGCCAGGAACTGTTCTACCCCGCGATCATCGAGGCGGTGATCGACACCGGCTTCAAGGGGTGGCTCGGCCAGGAGTTCATCCCCGCCCGCGAGCCGCTCGCGTCGCTCGCGCAGGCCGGGCGCATCTGCGACGTGTAATCGAAGGATGACGGATGAAGGCGGAAGGATGAAGGGGAGAACGATCCTTCACGCCTTCCGCCTTCATCTTGTGGTTTTTGGAAGGTGTTCGTTGAGCGGGTAACCCCCATTTAGAGCTTCTAAAAGTACCGGTCCGCGAGAAATGTCATCCTGAGCGCAGCGAAGGATCTCCCGTGGTTCGTGCGACACCCGCGTGGGATCCTTCGCTGCCCTCAGGATGACAACTTGCCCACCGCGGTTCGTTTAGACGCCCTTAGTCGGCTCGCTTGCGAGCCGCGTCTCGGCGCGTCGGCGCGTGACGGGGGAAACGCGCTCGGGAGCTTCCAGTCGATCGCGCGCATATCACCCGCTCCGCGCACCGTGACGCGGCTCGCAAGCGAGCCGGCTAAACGCGGCAATCGAGACATTTACCCTTTCGTGCCGAGCGACCAGACGGCACCCGGGGGCTTGCCCCGATGCCGACGTCCGCGCCATTCCCGCGTCTGTAAACCTTCTCACGCGCGAGCGTAAAGCCTGCCGCGCATTGGACTCGCGCCTTCCTGGCCGCTTGCAACAAACCCTCTTCACAAGATCCGGCCGCCGCGCCCACAATGCGCGGCCTATGGCAGTGGATCAACAACCCCCCCGGGCCGCGGCGGCGCCGCACGCCGGCCCGCTCACGACGCTGGTGACGCGTGAGGCGTACGACGCGGTGCTGTTCGACCTTGACGGCGTGCTCACCTCGACCGCCGCCATCCACGCCAAGGCGTGGAAGCGGATGTTCGACGAGTACTTGCGCGAGCAATCGGTCCGCGCCGCCGATCCGCGCGACCCGCGCTTCCTCCCGTTCGACATCGACGCCGACTACAAGCGCTACGTCGACGGCAAGCCCCGCTACGAGGGCGTGCGCAGCTTCCTCGCGTCCCGACAGATCGATTTGCCGTACGGCGACCCGTCCGACGCGCCGGGCGACGGGTCGATCTGCGCCCTCGGCAACCGCAAGGACGCGGTCGTGAAGCAGGCGATCGACGCCGGCGAGGTCGAGCCGTACCCCGGTTCGGTCCGGTGGGTGCGACAACTGATCGACGAAGGGTTCGCGCTCGGCGTCGTCTCGTCGAGCCGCAACTGCGGGCCGGTGCTGCGGGCGGCGAAGATGGACGGGCTGTTCCGCGTCCGCGTCGACGGCCTGACGCTCGTCGAGCAGGACATCGCCGGCAAGCCCGCGCCCGACTCGTTCCTGCGCGCCGCCGAGGTGCTCGGCGCGACCGCCGCGCGGTCGGTCGTGGTCGAGGACGCGCTCTCGGGCGTCGAGGCGGGGCGGGCGGGGCGGTTCGGCCTAGTGATCGGCGTCGACCGCGAGGGGCACGCCGACGCGCTGCGCCGCCACGGCGCCGACGTCGTCGTCGGCGATTTGTCCGAACTGGTGAGGTGAGGCGCGCGAGAACGATCAACCCGCCGCGGTTGCGCCGATGACACGGGCGTGCACGCGTGCACACCCGCGGCCTCCCGCACGCGGCGGGGGAGATGCCCGTCGCACGGCCGACAGAACCGCCCGGACGCGTCGACGAATATCGAACAATTCCGACGCGATCTCGACCTGTGAAATCCGCACGATCTGTGGATGATCCCTCCCGCTCCCCGATCGACGGCGTTCCATCCCGCTGGTGGCTCCTTGGTGACCTGACATGTTGAAGCACGACCCGGTCCTTCCCCCCGAATTCATCTACCCGATCGACGACTGGCGCTGGGTCGAGCGGCGGTACACGCCGGAGTTCATGGCCGCGTCGGAGACGACGTTCTCGGTCGCCAACGGCTACCTCGGCATGCGCGGCGGGTTCCAGGAGGGGCGCCCCTCGTTCCTGCACGGCACGTTCGTCAACGGGTTCTACGAGACCTGGCCCATCCCCTACGGCGAGAAGGCGTTCGGCTTCGCCAAGACCGGCCAGACGATGGTCAACGTCCCCGACGGCAAGATCATCCGCCTCTACGTCGACGACGAGCCATTCACGCTCGACCGCGCGAACCTGCTGAAGTACGAGCGCGCGATCGACATGCGCCGCGGCACCTACGAGCGGCAGGTCGTGTGGGAGACGCCCAGCGGCAAGCAGGTCGCGATCCGCGCGACGCGGCTGGTGTCGTTCACCGAGCGGCACGTGGGGGCCATCCGCTACGAGGTCACGGTCCTCAACGCCAAGGCGCCGCTCGTGATCGTGTCCGAGATCGTCAACCACGCCGCGATCGTCGACACGACCCGCTCCGAGCAGTCCGGCGGGCTCGGCGTCGCCGCGCCGGTCGGGGACGACCCGCGGCTGGCCAAGGCGTTCAAGGAGCAGGTGCTGGTCCCCGAGCGCATCCTCAACGAGGGGCTGCGCGTCCTGATGGGCTACCGCACGCGCAGCAGCGGGATGACGCTCGGGTGCGGCATGGAGCACGTCGTCGAGACCGAGTGCACCTACACGAGCCGCAGCGCCTGCCCCGACCAGTGCGGGCAGGTCGTGTTCTCGGTCGACGCCGAGCCGGGCCGGCCGTTCCGCCTGTTCAAGTACCTGACGTACCACACGTCCGGCACCGAGGCCCCGTCCGAGCTGCGCGCCCGGTCCGGGCGCACGCTCGACCGCGCGGTGCGGCACGGGTTCGACCCGCTGCTGGAGGACCAGCGGCGGTTCGTCGAGGACTTCTGGCGCAAGAGCGACATCGAGGTCTCCGGCCCCAGCGCGCCGCCGCGGCTTCAGCAGTGCATCCGCTGGAACCTGTTCCAGCTTTTGCAGGCGACCGGCCGCGTCGAGAACGCGGGCGTGCCGGCCAAGGGGCTGACCGGGCAGGCGTACGAGGGGCACTACTTCTGGGACATGGAGGTGTACGTCCTGCCGTTCCTGATCTACACCAACCCCCGCACCGCGCGCAACCTGCTGACGTTCCGCCACGGGATGCTCGACCGCGCCCGCGAGCGGGCCCGCGAGCTCAACCAGCGCGGCGCGCTGTTCCCGTGGCGCACGATCAGCGGCGAGGAGGCCAGCGCGTACTACGCCGCCGGCACCGCGCAGTACCACATCAACGCCGCCATCGCCTACGCGCTCAAGAAGTACGTCGACGTGACCGACGACCAGGAGTTCCTCCGCGAGTACGGCGCCGAGATCCTCGTCGAGACGGCCCGCCTCTGGTACGACCTGGGGTTCTTCTCCGACCGCACGGGCGGGCGGTTCTGCATCCACAGCGTGACCGGCCCGGACGAGTACAGCACGGTCGTGAACAACAACGCGTACACGAACCTGATGGCCCGCGAGAACCTCTGGTACGCCGCCGAGGTCGTCGACGGCCTGCGCGACCGCCACCCCGACGCCTACGCCGCCCTGGCCCACACCTGCCGCCTCGACGCCGGGGAGTCCGCGGACTGGAAGCGGGCGGCGGACCACATGTACGTGCCGTACGACGAGCGCACGAAGATGAACCCGCAGGACGACAGCTTCCTGGAGCGCGAGGTGTGGGACATCCGGAACACGCCGAAGGACAAGTTCCCGCTCCTGCTGCACTACCACCCGCTGGTCATCTACCGCCAGCAGGTGATCAAGCAGGCGGACATCGTGCTGGCGATGTTCCTGCTCGGCAACGAGTTCACGATGGAGCAGAAGCGGCGGAACTTCGACTACTACGACCCGCTCACGACCGGCGACAGCTCGCTGTCGGCCTGCATCCAGAGCATCGTCGCCAACGAACTGGGGTACGACGAGGTCGCGCAGAAGTACCTGAAGTACGCCGTGCTGATGGACCTGGCCGACGTCGGCGGCAACGTCCGCGACGGCGTCCACATCGCCAGCATCGGCGGCACCTGGATGGCGATCGTCTACGGCCTGGCCGGCATGCGCGACTACGGCGGCCGCCTCTCGTTCAACCCCAAGCGGTTCGTCCAGAAGCTCCGCTTCCCCCTCACCTTCCGCGGCCAGCGGCTCGAGATCGACATCGAAGACGGCAACGCGACCTACACGCTCCAGCAGGGCGCGGGGCTGACGATCCGACACAAGGACGAGGAGCTGAAGCTGACCGAGGGCAAGGCGGTGACGCGGGCGGTGTGAGGGGGTGGAGGGGTGACGGGGTGAGCGGGTGAAGGGGTGAAGGGGTGAGCGGGTGACGGGGTGGGCGGGTGAGGGTCTTTTTGGGGGACGTCGCGTGGCCGGAAAAATACGGACGCACCAGGACCTGGAGGTCTACAGGGCGGCGTTCGCGGCGGCGATGGGGGTGTTCGCGGCGTCGAAGCGATTTCCGAAGGAGGAGACGTATTCGCTGACCGATCAGGTGCGCCGCTCGTCCCGTTCGGTCTGCACGAACCTGACCGAGGCGTGGCGCAAGCGTCGCTACGAGGCGGCGTTCATCAGCAAGCTGTCCGACGCGGAAACCGAGGCCGCCGAAACGCAGGTATGGCTCGAGTTCGCCGTGAAGTGCCAGTACCTCGACCGCGCGTCCGCCGCCGAGCTTTACCGAGCCTACGACGCGATCCTCCGAACCATCGTCGGCATGATCAACCACCCCGAAACCTGGGTGCTGCGGCGCAAGTAATTCACTCACCCCTTCACCCGCTCACCCGCTCACCCGCTCACCCGCTCACCCGCTCACCCGCTCACCCGCTCACCCGCTCACCCGCTCACCCGCTCACCCGTTCACCCCGTCACCCTTCACCCCTTCACCCCTTCACCCCTTCACCTCACCCCCCAAGCGTCTTGTCCAGGTTGTACGCCGCGCTGATCAGCGACAGGTGCGTGAACGCCTGCGGGAAGTTGCCCAGCGCCTCGCCGTGGCCGCCGGTCTCCTCGGCGTAGAGGCCGAGGTGGTTGGCGTAGCCGAGCATCTTCTCGAACATCAGCCGCGCCTGCGCGAGCCGTTTAGGGTCGGTGCGGCCGGCGCGGGTGAGGGCCTCGACGAGCCAGAACGTACACATGTTGAACGTCCCCTCCTCGCCGCGCAGGCCGTCGAAGAACTCCTGGGCGTTGTAGCGGTAGACGAGGCTGTTCGACAGCAGCCCGCCGTCGGCGGGGACGCGGCAGGTCGCGTCGATCGTCTTGAGCATCCGCGGGTCGTTGGGCGCCATGAAGAACACGAGTGGCATGATCAGGTTCGACGCGTCCAGCGCGTCGCTGCCGTAGTGCTGCACGAACGTCTGGCGCGACTCGGACCAGCCGTGCTTCATCACGTCGAGGTAGATCTCGTCACGGCAGCGCAGCCACTTGACGCGGTCAGCGGGGAACGACCGCTTCTCGGCCAGGCGCAGCCCGCGGTCGATCGCGACCCAGCACATGAGCTTCGAGTAGACGAAGTGCTTGCGCCCGCCGCGCGTCTCCCAGATCCCCTCGTCCGGCTCGCGCCAGTGGTCGCAGACCCAGTCGATCAGCTCGGCCAGCCCGATCCAGAAGTCGTAGCTGATCGGCGCGCCGTACTTGTTGTAGAGGTAGACGCTGTCCATCAGCTCGCCGTAGATGTCGAGCTGGAGCTGGTCGTACGCGCCGTTGCCGACGCGCACGGGGCGAGAAGCGCGGTACCCGTCGAGGTGGTCGAGCGAGAGCTCGGTCAGGCGGTGCTCGCCGTGCAGGCCGTAGACGATCTGGAGCCCGCCGTCCGGTTCGCGCTCGTGGCAGCGCCGCTCGAGCCACCCCATGAACGCGGCCGCCTCGTCGGTGAAGCCGATGCGGAGCAGCGCGTAGAGGCTGAACGCCGCGTCGCGCATCCAGGTGTAGCGGTAGTCCCAGTTCCGCGGCCCGCCGATCGCCTCGGGGAGGCTCGTGGTGGGGCTGGCGACGATCGCGCCGGTCGGCTCGAACGTCAGCAGCTTCAGCACGAGGGCCGACCGCTGCACCATCTCGCGCCACCGGCCGGCGTAGGTGCAGCCGGCGAGCCAGCGCTGCCAGAACGCGACGGTCTGCTCGAACAGCCGCGACTCCTGCGCGTCGTCGACCGGCGCGCCGCGGTGCTCGTCCTGCAGCGGGCGGAGCGCGAACGCCGCCCGCTCGCCCGGGCGCAGCGTCAGCGTCGCGTGCGCGCCGGCGCCGCCGCCTTCGCTGGCGTGCTCGCGGATCTCCAGCGGCACGCGCGTCGTCAGCTCGACGGCGATGTCGTCGGTCTCGAAGATCACGCCGTTCGCGCACGGCCGCGTGCGGTGGCGGTCGCGGGCGTAGTTGAACGCGGGGCGGCACTCGACCCGCACCGGCACCGTGCCGCTGATCGCCTCGACGCGGCGGATGAGCTGGCGGAACCCCGGCTCCCCGTGCCGCAGCCCGACCGGCATGTAGTCCACGACTTCCACGACGCCCTCGGCCAGCAGGAACCGCGTGATCAGGACGTTGGTCTCCGGCCAGTACATCTGCTTGCGCGTGACGCGGGCGTCGTCGTCGACGTCCGGCGCGATGCGGAAGAAGCCGCCCTTGCGCTCGTCGAGGACGGCGGCGAACACGCTCGGCGAGTCGAAGTGCGGGAGGCAGAGCCAGTCGATCGACCCGTTCTTGCCCACGAGGGCGGCCGTGCGCATATTCCCGATCAGGCCGTAATCTTCGATGGGCAGGTAGGGCATGGTTCGGTCGTCCTCCGGCCGCGCGCGCGGCGAGGCGCGCACACGAGCTTAGGTGGAACCGTACGCGCAAGCCGAAAGTGACGGAACCACCAATCGCGGGTATGGACGACGTTCCGCACGTCGGACCGAAGAATGGTGCAAGTGAAAGAATCGATTAGCCACAGATGGGGCACGGATGGATACAGATGAGGAGAAATCTCCTCTTGCTCACGCTTCATCTGTGTTCATCCGTGCCCCATCCGTGGCTAAACCTTCTTACCCGCACGTTCCCCCGATGAGGATGTTCATCGCGTGCCCGGCTCTGCCATCCGTGCGCCGATCGGCGCGAGGTGCGTCAGGCGCTCCGCGGGACGGCCCGCGGTCCAGGCGATGCCGCGCAGGATCAGCACGCGGAACAGCGGGTCGTCGAACGTCCAGGCGTAGTGGCCGGGGATGCTGACGAAGACCCGCCCCTTGCCCTGCTCGCGCGTCCACAGGAGCGGGCGGTCCTGCCCCTCCTCCGGCGCGTCCGCCAACGGGTGCAGGCGGGCGACGTCGCCGACCATGTTCCAGTAGCTCTCGTCGACCAGCGTCAGCTTGTCGAACCCGCGCGAGATCGGGTGCCCGCGGTCGGTGAAGCGCAGCGGCAACTCGCCGTGGCGGTACTTCGTTCCCGCCTTCGACGCCAGGCCGATGCGCTGGGCGAGTTCCTCCGGCGCGTCCTTCCCGTCGACGGCCCAGTGGATGTAAACCAGCCCGCCGCCGCGCGCGAGGAACGCGTCGAGGTCGGCCGCCTTCGCCTTCGACCAGCCGGGGTTGTTCGAATAGAAGACCACCACGTCCGCCGCCGCGAACTGCTGCGGCGTGGGGAAGCCCTGGCACGTGTCGACCGTCACGCCGTTCGACATCGCCAGCAGTTTCGACCACCGCTGCTGCCACTGCGGGTAATCGTGCTCGCCGGGGCCGTGGTCTTTCGGCCCGGCCGCGAGCAGCACGCGCAGCGGGGTGACGTCGGCCCGGCGGTCCTCCTCGGCCGCGGCCTTCAGCACCGCCTGAAGCTCCGCGGGGGAGCGGGCGGCGGGCGCGCCGTCGCGCTCGAGCGGGGCGGGCTCCAGGGGCGCGGTCAGCAGGAACGTCTTCAGGTCGGTCATCCGCGCGGGGCCGATCACGGTGTCGATGGCGTGAGGCAGGATCGCCGTCGGCAGCGCGTGCGGGGACCGCACGTCCGCCTCGGCGATGTCGGGGCACGGACGGGGGCGCGTCCTCCGTCTCCTTGCCGCCCGCCTCGCCGATGATCTGCCGGCCCGCGCGCGCCCGGCCGCGGCACGCCGACCAGCACGTTGCCGTCGGTGAGCGTGAACGCGTAGGCGACGTGGTCCGGGTTGATCGCGCGCTCGGCTGCGTGACGTCGCGCAGCACGGATGCGTAGTCGCGGTGGCGAAGGTTCGACAGGTCGGGCCCGATCAGGCCCCCCTCGCCGCGGAGGCGGTGACACTTGGCACATCGCCTGCTCCGAGAAGTAAACCTCCCGCCCGCGCCCAGTCGCCGCCGGCGAGTTCCGGCACCTCGCGGCGGACGGGCGCGTCTCCGCTTCCGTCGAGTTCGCCGGCACCCACGGCACGAGCACCCGCCGCAGCGGCAGCGCCCGCGGCCGCGCGTCTTCCGCCGTGTGATACGAGACCGACAGCGACGGCTCGCGCCCCGCGTTGATCGCCAGCGTCACCTCCACCGCCACCGGCTCGCCGGCCTTCGGCGGCGGTGAGCCTCACGCGGTGGCGCTCCCGTCCGGCGTCTTGTCCGCGACGACCTGACTGCCGGCCGACTTCACCCCGATCGGCGTCCGACGTGAACTCCACCGTCGCCGCCGGGTTCGGGCCCGGCTCGTAGTCGAGCTTCGACCCCGGCTGCACGGCGGGGCGGAGCAGGTCGTGCAGATCGAGCTTCGCGCGGAGGGTGAGCGTGCCCGGCTTGCGCAGGGCGGCCCACAACTCGTCGTGCGACGCGCTGCCGGCGGTGAACGGCCGGGCGACGGCGAGGTCGAGGTGGGGGAGCCACCCGGCCCACGCCTCGCGGCCGCGGGCGTCGGTCACGCGCGCCCTCGGCGCCGCCGAGGTCGTAGTCGAGGTCGATCGCGGGCGCTGCCGCAGCGTCTTATTCCCATTCGTTCCCGCAGACGTCGGCCGGCCGAGCGCGGGAGGGTGATCGCGTACGATGTCGCCCGCGCGTGCGCGCCACCCCCAGCACGAGCGTCCGCCGGTCCGGCGTCATCGCCGCCGACAGCACCGCCAGTTCGAACCGCGGCTCCTGCGCCTGGCGGCGCACCACCTCGTAGCCGGGGCGCATCTTCTCGAACCGGTCGCCCGCGCGCTGCGGCCGAGCCGTACTCGATCGTGATCGCCTTGCGCAGGTCCTGGAGATGTGCCGGGTCGAGCGGGCGGTCGAACGCGACGCGCACTCCTGCTCGCCCGCCGCCCAGGTCCGGGCCGGCTGCGCGCGTCCTTGTGCGCGTAAACGATCTTGTACAGCCGGCCCTCCCCCTCGGGGCCCGTGCCCCAATCCGGCTCGCCGCCGTGCACCGCCACCACGAGGTCGCCGGCGGGCGAGACGCACGTCGACCGTCAGCATGTCGAGGTTCGCGATCAGGTGGTTCTGCGCGACGTACCCGGCCGGCGTCTTGGTGAGCTGCGTGCGATAGATCTTGCCGCGCGCGACTCGCCGCAGACGATCGCGTCGCCCGCCCACGACGCCGGGCCGAACACCGGGCCGCCGTTGACCGATTCGTTGAAGACCATGCCGCACGTCGACTGGTGCTGCGGGCCGTAGTCGAACACGCTCGGCTCGTCGATCAGCGGCGTGCCGTCGGGGTAGCTCGCCAAATGCTTCGGGTGGCGCGGCGGGAATCCGTAATACCGGCCGGGCTGCACGTGGAGCAGCTCGTCGAACGGGTTGCCGTTCGCCAGCCACGTCGCGCCCTCCTGATCGGTCGTGAACAAATCGCCGTGGCGGTTGAACGCCATGCCGATCGGGAAGCGGATGCCGCCGGCGAACGTCGTGCGCGTCTTCAGGTCGGCCGAGATTTTCTGCACCGTGCCGCGCTCGCCGCGGACGTCGAAGTGGGCCTTGCCCGACTTGTCGATCAGGTAGGCGTTGGAGAAGTCCGTCGTGCCCATGCCGAAGTAGACGTTGCCCTCCTTGTCGAGCGTGATCGCCGTCGCGTCGACGTTCACCGGCAGTTCCTTCCACCCGCTGGCGATGACGCGGCGCGGTCGGCGACATCGTTGCCATCGTCATCGACGATGAGCGACACCTTCCCCTTCGACGGCACGAAGACGCCGCGCCCGTGCGGGTAGTTCGGCGGCGTGAGCGCGAGGCCGACCGGCCCGCGCAGGCGGCCCTTGGCCTCCCAGAAGAGCTTCGCGTCGTCCTCGAGTCCGTCGCCGTCGGTGTCGCTCAAAACGTAGAGGTTGCCGTTGTCGCCGAGCGCGCTGCGCTCGCCGTCGTCGCGGTAGCGAACGTTGTTGATGTTCTTCAACTTCAGCGGCAGTTGCCGCACCTCGAAGCCCGGCACGAGCATCTGCACCGGCGGCGGGTTCTTCACCGACACCAGCGGCTTGCCCAGATCGGCCGCCCCGAGCCCGCGGTGCTTCTCGATGAGGTAACGCTCGACGTCGCTCCGCTGCGCGTCGTTCAGCACCCGGTCGAAGACCAGCACCTCCGCCACGTCGCCGTCGAAAAACCCGCCGACGCGCGGCGTCCCGGCGGCGCCGTGGACGCGGGCGCCGATGTAGAGGTCGTGCAGCTTCAGCACCGACTCCGCCCGGTTGCGCCGCCCGGCCGCCTTGCCGTCAATGAACAATCGGGTGCCGCCGGCGCCGACGCTCGACGCCAGCGTCATCACCACCGGCTCGCCGAACGGCCGCTCGAGCGCGGCCGGCAGCAGGTCCCTCGCGCCGACGAAGCCGGCGCCCTCGGAATTGACCGTCGTCAGCCGAGCGCTGCCGGCGGGGCCGAAGTCGAGGTTGAGGCCCGTGAGGTAGTCGTTCTTCCCCGCCTCGGCCGCCGCGAACGGCCCGCGGAAGTCGCCCGCGTTCGACCGCGGCAGGGCGGCGACGAACACCGTCACGTCGCGCGCGTCCTTGCCGACGCGCGGCAGCCACAGGAAATCGTCCGCCCCGTCGAACCGCACCGCCGCCCCGCCCCCGGCCGTGCGAAGCGCCGGCTGAAACCCCGCCGCCGGCTGCCCCGCGTGCAGGCGGTTGCCCGACGCGTCGTACCAGACGTCGACCTTGTCGCGCGCCCCGAGCGACGGCTTCCCGTGCGCCGCCCACGCCTGCGGCAGCCGCGTCGCGTCGAGCCAGACGACCAGCCCCTCCCGCACCGCCATCCGCCCGTCCGCCCAAGGCTCGGCCCCACCCGCGACCGACCCGGCGGCGGCGATCGTCACGAACAGCGTGATCAACAGATTGCGCATGAAGTGTTCCGTGTCCTTGGAGATGAAGGGACGGCGTAGCGCTAGCTTGCGCCTGTCCATTGCGCCGGCTTGCCGCTCCGCAACGGGCTACCGGTCCAGGGCATTGTACTTCGGGATTGCTTGGGCGGTGAGTCGCGGGCCGTTGGTGGAATGAGCTGTTCAGTGACGAGCCCGACCGGAGACTGGCTCAATCTTCTTCGGGCTGCACCGCTGCGACCTGCGGATGTCGTTCGAGGCGACTCCGGAGGCGTTCCACCCATCGCGCCCAGCCGCGTGGGATATCTTCGACCACCTCGTAAGGAGTGTGCGTGTTGAACAGCCAGTACCAATGCCGGTAGTGCGTCCGCGCTGTGTCCGCGCGATCGGGCCAGAGACGAGCCGCGACGTCGGCGACGTCGCGCTGTGTGATGGCGGCCATCCCCATCACGCCGGGCCGGTCCTCCAAGATCGGCGCGCGGAACAGGATGCGATGCGTGTGCAGCAGGATCATCAGCGCTAACGTGTCGTCCTCCGTCAGAGGACCCGCCAATGCTTCTCCCGCCAGTATGGCGTGAGCGTCGTCAGTCGTCATGTGGAGGGTCGAAAGTCGAGTCCGTTCGAGCGCGCCAGTATCACGTCGTGGCACAGCGTGTCGTCGGTCATTCTTCATTGCACGTCCCGGCTCTCGGGGTGATTGGCCTTCAGCCAGTCACGGAGCGGCACCGCCTCGCCGCCGGCGGGGGGTTGGGCGTACCAGTCGGAGCCGAACTTGTTCTTCGTCAGGCCGTCGAGCAGTTCGGCCTTGGACTTGGCGCGGAAGGTGAGCCAGAGGCCCTCCTTCCGCGCGGCGACGACCCACTCCTTGGCCGGCTGGGTGTCCTTCAGCGCGTCGCCGAAGAGCTTGGGCTTCAGGCCGATCGAGAGGTCGGACTTCTCCAGCGCGTCGAGCACCGAGTCGGCGTAGGCGGCGAGCGTCTCGTCCCGCGCGCCGGCCGCCGGGGCGCCGGCGAGGTCGCGCAACTGGCGGATGTCGTCCGACACCGCCGCCAGCGCGTCGGCGCTGCGGCGGCTCTTGTCGAGGATCTCGGGCAGTTGCTCGTTCACCGTGCGGGCCGTCCGCTTCAACTCCAGCCGCAGGTCGTTGAGGAGCAGGCCGAAGACGATCAGCGCGATGACGGCGATCGAGAGGTAGAGCCACTTCAACACGATCGGGTCCCTCCGGCGGGTGAACGGGTGGGGCGGTCGGTCCGCGACAGCGCGAATGGCACCGTGCTGCCCGATTCAAGTACCGGACGTCTCTTCAGAAGCCCTGAACGTACCCGGGGCGCGTCCGATGTCATCCTGAGCGCAGCGAAGGATCTCTCGCGGTTCCAGCAAGGGCCACGGGAGATCCTTCGGAGTACCTCAGGATGACGACTCCGCCGACCGAGTCGCCTTCGAAACTTCGTAGCCGCGGGCGGAGGCCCGTCGGTCTCTCGCGGAAGATCAGCGGGCTTCCGCCCGCGGCTATCAGGTGGGGATCCGGGGTTTTCGATCGCCCCAATGCACGCGCCCGCGCGGGGTGGACGCGGGCCCGATAATTTTTCCGCCGAACCCGCCCTTGAAATCGGACGTCTCCGTTTCCATAGTACGCGTTCGCAGTTGGGCCGGCCCCACACCTACGGCCGGCCAGGGCATCGGGGCAAGCAGACGTTTGGCACATTTTGATCGTCGGCCGACGGATTGGCCGATGAGTCCGAAGAATATCGGTCGTTGGTCTTCCCGCGCGGTGGTGTCGCGGGGGCCTCACGCGGCCGGATTCGATTAAGTTCGGGCCTTGGGGCTCAGGGACGGGCGATGGACAGCTTTCTCATCCGGGGCGGGAACCGACTCAAGGGCAAAATCGAGATCAGCGGCAGCAAGAACAGCGCGCTGCCGATCCTGGCCGCGTGCCTCGTCGCCGAGGGCAAGACCACGCTCAAGGGCGTGCCGCGCCTGGCCGACATCGACTCCATGATCCGGCTCCTGGGCGAGCTGGGCGTCTCGTTCCACCGCCACGACCCGGTCGCCGACCCCCGCGTGGGCGACGGCCCGGCCCTCAACGGCAACCTCGACGTCGAGGTGACGAGCGAGAAGGTCGTCGAGGCCCGCTACGACATCGTCAAGACGATGCGCGCCAGCATCTGCGTGCTCGGGCCGCTCCTGGCCAAGCGCGGGCGGGCGATCGTCAGCATCCCCGGCGGGTGCGCGATCGGCGACCGCCCGGTCGACCTCCACGTCCGCGGGCTCCAGAAGCTCGGCGCCGAGTTCCACACCGAAAACGGCAACATGGTCGGCGAGGTCCCCAAGAGCCGCAACGGCGGGCGCCTCAAGGGGTGCCGCATGTACCTCGGCGGCGCGCAGGGCCCGACCGTGCTCGGCACGATCAACGTCCTGACCGCCGCCGCGCTGGCCGAGGGCGAGACGGTGCTCGTCGGCGCCGCCTGCGAGCCGGAGGTCAGCGACTGCGCCGACATGCTCAACAAGATGGGCGCCAAGATTAAGGGTCACGGCACGCCGGAGATCCGCATCGAGGGCGTCGACAAGCTGACCGGCTGCGAGCACCGGATCATCCCCGACCGCATCGAGTGCGGCACGTTCATGATCGCCGCCGCCATCACCAACGGCGAACTCGAACTGAAGAACTGCAACCTCGACCACCTGATCGCGGTCGTCGACCGCCTCGAAGAGGTGGGCGTGAAGATCGAGCGCCAGAACGGCACGATCTTCGTCAGCTCCAACCGCCGGATTAACCCGGTCGAGATGACGACCCAGCCGTACCCCGGCTTCCCGACCGACATCCAGGCGCAGCTCATGGCGCTGCTGGCGATCGGCGACGGGATGAGCGTGATCACCGAACGGATCTTCCCCGACCGCTTCCTCCACGTCGGCGAGCTCAACCGCATGGGCGCCCGCATCCGCAAGGAAGGCCCGACCGCGATCATCCAGGGCGTGAAGGAACTCCAAGGTGCGGCCGTGATGGCGAGCGACCTGCGCGCCTCGGCCGCCCTCGTGCTGGCCGGCCTCGTCGCCCGCGGCACGACGAAGATCGACCGCGTCTACCACATCGACCGCGGCTACGAGAAGATCGAGCAGAAGCTGATGGCCGTCGGCGCCGAGATCGAGCGCGTGAAGGAGCGGTAGGATCTTCATCAAACGACACTTACGAAGGGCGACCGCGCGGCGGTCGCCCTTTTTCATGGAGGCAGCCGTCGGCATTCAGTAAGATCATCCGGGAGATTCACGCATGGCGGCTTCGCACCTCAAAGAACTCGTTGACGGGCGGGCGACGGTCAGGCCGCTGACGGTCGAGCAATACCATCGGATGATCGAAACGGGCATCCTGACCTCCGGGGAGCCGTATGAATTGCTCGACGGATATTTGGTTCTGAAGGACCGGAGCAAAGCGGGAGAGGATCCGATGACGGTGGGGTCGGATCAGTCGGCTGGCGTGGAGCTTCTGGGTGAATTGGCGTCCGAACTGAAACGGGTGGGGTCGCGCGTCCGTTTGCAACAGCCGATCACGATCGGGCCGGACAGCGAGCCCGAGCCGGATGCTGCGATCGTGGGGGGGACGATCCGGGATTACAAAGATCGGCATCCCGGGCCGACGGACGTCTCGTGCGTCTTCGAGGTCGCCGACAGCTCGCTGTCACGGGATCGGGCCACAAAACAACGTCAGTATGCCGACGCCGGCATCGGGCAATACGTGATCGTGAACCTGATCGAGGACGTGATCGAAGTCTACACAAGCCCCGCGATGGGGCGAGGGCGGTACGATCAAGTCGAAATCGTTCGCAGGGGCGGGACGCTCCGCATCGCAGCGAGCGGCGGCCACTTCATCGAGGTGACGGCGGACCAGATCCTTCCATAGACACGTGGACGGGGGCAAATCGACGCGGGGCGTGGCTTGAGAGCCGCGCCCCGTTCGCGTTTCTGCCGTCGATGTTCTCGTGCAACACGTTTAGCGAGTCCGGCCCACGTGCAGCGACGCTCTCCCGGGGCGATCCGGGGCGGCGCTGCGCTCTGCCCCGGCGTGGTGCGAGAATCGCTTGGTCCACCGCGGTTGATGCGCCCGCGTCCTCGCGAAGTCGGGTGGTCGGGCGCTTGCGGTTTCGCCGCGTTGGCAAATCGGTCCTGTGATTAGCAGATGACCAGACCCAGCGCTACTTCTTCAGCGCCACGAACGAGCCCTTGTCGCTCCACTGTTCGTACGCGAACTTCTTCGACGGGTCGACGATCACGTGGCCCTTGGCGTCGACCGAAATGCCGTGGCGGGGGAGCGGTTCCTTGGCCGGGGTCTTGTCGCCGTCGGCGGTGACGGGCTCGGGGACGCCCTCGAGGTCGAACGGGCTGTCGTGCGCGCTGCAGATCATTGACTTGCCCCCCTCGGCCGGGTCCACGCGCTTCTTCTTGTGCGTGCAGACCGACGTCGGCGCGTAGACCTTGCCGTCGTTGACCACGACGAGGAAGTTCGTCGGCTTCTTCGACCAGGTGCCGATCACCGTCGGGTCCTTCTTCGCCAGGTCCGCCAGCGGGCCGATGTCGGTCGGCCCGGCCGGCGCGGCGGCGGCGGCGGCGGCGGCCGGGGCGTCGTCGGCGGCCATCGCGAACGGGCAGGTCAGGGCGCAGGCGCACGTCGCGGCGGCGGCGAGGAAGCCGCGCCGGTTCACGTTGAGGGTTACGAGGTCGCCGTTGGTGTCGTTCGTCGCGTCGGCCATGGTTTCTCCCGGTTAGAAAGCCCGGAGAACCCGGGCCGCCGTGCATATTACCGCCGCGGCCGTCGCGTGTGGCGGGCGATTCGGTCGTGCCGGGCGGCGCGACGCCGCCGGCCGTCAGATCTGTTGAAAGACGCCGACATTTGTCGCGCCGGATGATATAGTTTCCGGGCCGTCTCGTCGGCCAGTCGACGGGGGTGAGTAAGCGATCATGACGGGTCCGCCGACGGTCGTCTTCCGGGAGACGAGTCGGTGAATCCGCGTCCGTTCAGGCACCGCGGTCCCAAGGGTGTTCAGTACATGACGAGCATCCGTGAAGACGGTCATTTGGCGTTGGAGCATCCGTCGGCGCTGCGGCCGACAATGCAAAACGAACCCACTACGGGCCGGTGACCGGCGGGCGCATCATCGGCGAGTGTCGGCGGGGTGGCGCCGCTCGGACGGTATTGCAGAACGAAGCCACCGGAACCGCGCCCCCCGCGACGTTGCGGTCGCGGGTAACGCTTCAAGCCGTGGCTTCATTACGGTAAAAGTGCAAAACGAACCCAACGGCGGCCGGACCGATCGTCTGACCGGAATCCTCCGCGGGCCGCCGGACGTCGTGGCCGCGACGCGCGGCGGTGCAAAACGAACCCAACGATGTCCCGCCGGTTGTCCCGGCCAAGTCTCGGCAGGTCGAAAGCTTATGGACGACTCCACCTCGCCCGCGCCGCACCCGCCGCGACGGGACTTTCTGAAGAAGGCGCTCGCGGTCGTCATCGGGGGCATCGTGTCGATCGTGCCGGCCGCGGCCGGCCTGCTCGTCTGGCTCGACCCGCTGCGGCGTTCGGGCAAGGGGGGCGACGCGGGGTTCATCCCCGTCACGCCGCTGGGCGCGCTGCCGTCGGACGGCGCGCCGCGCAAGTTCCAGATCATCACCGACCGCGTCGACGCCTGGACGAAGACGCCGAACGTGCCGGTCGGCGCGGTCTTCCTCAAGCGCGACCCGGCGGGAAAGGTGACGGCGTGGAACGTGGTCTGCCCGCACGCGGGGTGCTTTATCGACGTGACGTCGAACCCCGCCAAGCCGTTCCGCTGCCCGTGCCACAACAGCAGCTTCCACCCGGACGGCTCGATCGTCGTCGGCGAGTGCGTCAGCCCCCGCGGCATGGACGAACTCGAGGTCGACGCCGCCGCCCTGGCCCAAGGCCAGGTCCAGGTCCGCTTCCAGAACTTCATCGCCGGCACCCACGACAAGCAGCCGGTGAGTTGAGGAGATGCGTAGTGCGTAGTGCGTAGTGCGTAGTGCGTAAGAAGATAAAGACGACGCACGAACGGCTCTTTTTCTCCTCTTACGCACTACGCACTACGCACTACTGACTCCGAGCCCTTTTCCAAACCACGAACCCCGACCCCTCCCCCCATGTCCCGACTCTTCACCTGGCTCGACGACCGCACCGGATACAAGGGCCTCGTTCACGGCGCCCTGAACGAACACATCCCCGGCGGCGCGCGCTACGTCTGGGGCAGCACGCTCACGTTCGCGTTCGTCGTGCAGATGATCACCGGGCTGTTCCTCTGGATGCATTACAGCCCCAGCTCGCAGACGGCCTGGGAGAGCGTCTACTACATCCAGAACGAGATGAGCGGCGGGTGGCTGCTTCGCGGGATCCACCACTACGCGGCGCAGACGATGATCATCCTGCTGGCGTTCCACATGCTGCAGGTGATCGTCGACGGCGCGTATCGCGCGCCGCGCGAGATCAACTTCTGGTTCGGCCTGATCCTGCTCAACCTCACGCTGGCGCTGGCCCTCACCGGCTACCTGCTGCCGTGGGACCAGAAGGGGTACTGGTCGACGAAGGTCGCGACGAACCTCATGGGCGTCGTGCCGGTGGTCGGCGCGCCGCTGCAGCGCCTCGTCGTCGGCGGCCCGGACTACGGTCACCACACGCTCACGCGCTTCTTCGCGCTGCACGCCGGCCTGCTGCCGCTGCTGATGATCGGGATGATCGCGCTGCACGTGGCCGTCTTCCGCCGCCACGGGCTGACGCACAAGGAGCCCAAGCGCGGGCCCGACTCCACGTTCTGGCCGGACCAGGTGCTGCGCGACGCCGTCGCCTGCCTCGGCGTGCTGCTGTTCATCCTGGTCCTCACGCTGCGGTTCAAGATCCTGCCCGGCGGCAGCGAGCACCTTGGTGCCGAATTGACGGCGCCCGCCGACCCCGCCGAGCCGTTCGGCGCGGCCCGGCCGGAGTGGTACTTCCTGTTCCTGTTCCAGTTCCTCAAGCTCCCGGTCTTCTCCGGCAACAACGAGGTGTACGGCGCGGTCGTGATCCCCGGGGCGATCATGGCGATCCTGTTCCTCATGCCGCTCGTCGGACGGTTTCGCGTCGGGCACTGGTTCAACGTCGCGTTCACGGTGTTCCTGTCGGTCGGGATGGTGCTGCTGACCGCGATGGCGATCGTCGAGGACGCCGGCGGTCCCCGGGTCGGGCTGCCGGTGCTCGGCAACCTCGGGCCGACGGTGAACATCGTGCTGCTCGGGGTCATGCTGCTCGGCACGCTCGTGCTCGTCCCGCTGTTCACGCGCGAGCGCAGCTTCCGGTTCAACATGATCACGATGGGCGTGCTGCTGCTGCTCGTGCTGGTCGGCGTCGGCATGGTGCTGGCGGGCGGCGGGGCGGCGGTGCAGGGGCCGGTCACGGCGGCGTTCGGGTACGTGTGGGACGTGCAGAAGGTGCTGCTGCTGGCGCTGCTCGGCGTGCTCGTGCTGCTGTTCACCGTCGTGCTGTTCCGCGACTACCCGCACGCCGGCGAGGTGAAGCTCGACGGCACCGCCGCCGACGCCGCCGCCGCCCGCGACGGCACGCTCGGCGCGGCCGAGCGCATGCCCGAGAGCGACGCGTTCGACGGCGGCGAGCGCGCGGCGGTCGAGGGCGAACGCGCCGCGCTGCTCCGCCCCGACGACCTCGAACCCGCCGACGACGACGGCGCGGCCGCGCGCGAGCCGATCTCGCTCCGCCGCTGGCAACTCCACCACCGCCTGCGCCTCGGGATGCTGATGACGGTCGTCGTCGGCGTCGTGTTCCTCACCGCCATCAGCATCGTCGGCGGGGAGGGCAAGGAGGACTTCCGCCTCGCGGTGGAACAGGCGCGCCACGACGCCGAGCGCATCGTCGTGCTGGCGCAGGCGCCGGCCGGCATCCCGCCGGGCGGCGCGGTGTTCCTGCTCCGCGAGGACCCCAAGACGCAGGGCCCCAAGCTGTTCAGCGCCAACTGCGCCAGCTGCCACCGCTACGGCGGCCACGACGGCACCGGCTTCGTCGACAAGGAGAACCCGCAGTCCGCCCCGGATCTGAAGGACTTCGCCACCCGCGACTGGATCGCCGGCATGCTCGACCCGAAGCAGGTCGACACGTTGAAGTACTTCGGCCCGCACATGGAGGCCCACACCGGCAACATGGTCGAGTACGTGAAGGAGGGGCTGGCGAACTTCGTCGCACAGGAGGGTAACGAGCAGGAGGAGATGGTCCGCAAGGTCGCCATCGCCCTGTCGGCCGAGGCGAACCTGCCGGCCCAGCGCGCCGCCGACGCGCGCGACGCGAAAATCATCGAGGAGGGGCGGGCGCTGCACAGCCACGAGGACATCGGCTGCACCGGGTGCCACACGTTCCGCGAGGAGAAGGCGTCGAAGAAGAACATCCCCGACCTGACCGGCTACGGCTCCGAGGAGTGGACGCTCGAGTTCATCAGGAACGCCGCCCACCCGCGGTTCTACGGCCGCAAGAACGACCGCATGCCGCTGTACGGCAAGGACAAGCTCCTCGACGACAAGTCGATCCTGCTCATCACGAAGTGGCTCCGCGGCGACTGGTACGAACCGGGCGCGAAGGGCGACGTCGCGCGGCAGTCCACCCCCGCGACGCAGCCCGCCACCGCCCCCACGACGCAGACGGCGGCGGGGGAGTAACCGGCGGGACCGGCGAGTGGCTGGCGCGGCGGGGGAGTGACCGGCGTGGTGCCCGATCGCATCGTGGCGAGTGCATTAGTCGTGACTACAACTCCCGCGTCATGCCGAGGAGCGACAGCGACGAGGGATCTCGGGCTGGAGGGACGTGCATCTGCCCAACCCGAGATGGGTCGGGTCGCTACCGCTCCCTCGGGATGACGCTGCTGAGGGATGCCACACGCGATGTAGTACCGTCAGGAGTTTCCGCACCCGCACGCGGGGCGGGCCGGCAGTCACGACCCGACTTCGACGAAGCCCCCGGCTTTCCCCATTGCCCCTTGGGGAAACGGGCGCGGGTCGACGATCACGTGCCCCGCGTCGTCGATCGACACGCCGAACCGGTCGAGCGGCTTGCGGGCCGGGCCCTTGGTGACGACGCCCTCGGCGGAAAAGATGCTGCCGTGCTTCGGGCACTTCAGCGTGCCGCCGCGCGACACGAGCTTCACCCCTCTTGTGCGTGCAGGTCGCGGCCAGGCGCGTAAAGCCGGCCGTTCTTGCGGACGAGGAAGAAGCCGCCGTCGGCCTTGGCGAAGCGGTCGAAGCGCCGTCGCTGGCGTAGTCCGCCGCCGGCCCCGCGTCGATCGGCCCGGCGGCCGGCGCCGCGACGCCCGCGAGCGGACACAGCGCGCAAGCACAGGCGGCCAGGCTCGATGAAACGAACTGTCGGCGGTTCAAGGGGGGCATCGGAGTAGCCTTCTGCCGGATGTTCCAATCGCGTTGGGTGCCGATACGGGCGACGCGGCCGCCCCTTTTAGCCGCAGGCCCGAAGGGCCCGTTGCCGGTGATTCCGGAATGCGCGGCGGGCAACTGCACCCATCCTCGAGTCACCGCGCCTCGAGACGCGGCTCCCAAGCGAGCAGGCTAGTAGGTGCCCATCCGAATAACCCGCGGCGGGCCCTTCGGGCCTGCGGCGATACAGGGGATGTCGGGTCGTTCGAATAGGGACCGAACGAGTGCTCCCGTGCGACGCGACAACCGGTCGAACGGGGGCGCCCGCTGCGGGCGCCCTCGCCCGACTGAGAAACGGTCGCCGAGCGTGCACCCGCAGCGACGGTCGCGTCTCGCGCCGGAGATGGTCCCGCCCGCTCCGGCGGACAGCCCGCCGGGGCGCGAAGCCGGAACTTTGCGCGAAGCGGCTTTTCTCTCGGCGACGCTCAGAACTGGATGCCGAGGATCATCCGCACGCGCCAGTCCGGCTCGCCCTCGTTGTCCGTGAGCTGGTAGGCCGGCGTCACGGTGAGCCAGACGCGCTCGTGGCCCTGGTAGCTGATGACCGGCCCGGCGTAGACGGTGGTCGTGTCGTACTCCGACCAGTCCTCGAACGATGACGCCACGAGTCCCTCGACGCCCGCGAACCAGCCCGGCGCCACCGCGTATGTGACGCCGGCCGTGTGTTCCAGGACGCCCTCGACCTCGTTCTCCTCGTCGTCGTCGAAGACGCCTTCGAGCTCGGTCTCGAGCACGAGGTTGTAGACGAAGATCCACTTGTCGATGTCCTTCTGGAGCAGGAGCTTGTTCTCGATCTCCAGCTCGTCCTCGCCGACCTTGAACTCGGCGTACAGGCCGACGCCGAGCGGGTCGGTCACCGGGTTGGAGAGGTAGACGATGCCCTCGACGTCGATCGAGCCGAAGCGGGTCCCGTTGTAGTCGTCCGAGTCCTCGTACCGCCAGCTCGGCAGGTAGATCGCCAGGTCGAAGTTGTCGGCCAGGCCGAACTCGAACTCGTGGCGGAAGTCGACCCGGTCGTAGTCCGGCTCGTCCTCCTTGTGCGTCCGCCACTCGACCCACTGCTCGTACTCCCAGTCCCCCTTGCCGACGGCGTAGGTGTCGTTGCTGAACGTGAACGGACGGGCGTCGCCCGACGCGAAGCCGGCGGCGACGAACAAGACGAACGCGAAAGCGGACGCGCGGTACATGAACGGTACTCCAAAAAGGGCTGCGACTCGATCTCAATGAGACGGAGTCGCAGGAGAGTAGCGACCGTTAAGACGGTGTCAACAATCGGACGATTCCGAACCAGCGGGCGCCGGAGCACCGCAACTTCGTCCGATCTTCTTCGGCCCTGTCGACTTGTTCCCCGCGCGGCGATGGCGCGGCAGGCGCTTGCGGATTCCCCCGCGTCGATGGAGTTCCCGTCCGCATGGCGTTCCTTCGCTGTGCGGAGCGAGTGACTTATTCAGACAAGGCATTTACTAGAGAGACGAGCGCCCCTTTTAAACCCCATCGGAATGACCCGACGTCTCCCGTTTCGCCGCAGGCCCGAAGGGCCCGCTGCTGGAATGTTTGGACAGGCTCTTAGCCCGCTTGCTCGCGAGGCCGCGTCCGGGTGGGTTTGGAGGGGAGCAACGTGGAGAGACAAGCGACGCCGAGACCTCGGAGGGGCGAGCGCAGACGCGGCTGGCAGGCAAGCCGGCTAAGCAAGGCCGGCCCTGCACGCACGATGCTCGTGCTACCCCCACGACAGCGCCAACTGCTCGCAGTTCATCACGGGATGGCCGTCCGCGCGCAGCCACGGCGAGCGCTCGTACTGGTCGGACAGCACCAGCCGCGGCGCGATGCGCGCGTCGCCCGCGAACAGGTCGCGAAGCACCTCCGGGCAGTTGCAGTCCCGGCTCCGGTGCAGCAGCACGACGTGGCTGGGGATCTTGCCGTGCTTCGTCTGCGAACGGGCGAGGATGCGCTTCACCGCGTCGAGGGCCTGGTCGTTCGACAGGTGCCCGCGCCCGCCCATGATCCGCTGCACGAGGAACGGGGGGCGGCCGCTGTTGCGCTGCATCGTGACGTCGTAGTTGCTCTCGATTGCCAGCAGATCGACGCCCTCGAAGCAATCGATGAGGTGCTCGGGCACGCAGCCGAAGTCGGTGGCGAACCCGACCCGGCAGCCGAACCCTTCCATGCAGAACCCGTGCGACCCCTCGCGGTCGTGCGCCAGCGGGATCGGCCGGAGCTTCAGCCCCGGCACCGGCTCGAAGTCGCTGACGTGAAAGCCGCGGACGAGTTCCGCCAGCGCCTCGCCGCCGCCCGCCATGCGAATCAGATCATCGCGCCGGCCGACGTGGCAGTAGACGCGGATGCCCTGCTTCAGAATCGTCGCGGCCCAGTTGAGGTTGAAGTGATCGCGGTCGAGGTGCGTGAGGCAGACCGCCCGCACGTCGGCGACGCCGACGCCGGTCCCCTTGAGCCGCTGGGCGACAGTGCGCGGCCCGAGGCCGATGTCGACGAGCATCACGCCGCTCGGCGTGCGCACGACGCTACAGTTCCCGGCCGACCCGCTGCCCAGCACACAAAGCTCGATCGACATCCCTGTCCTTCCCGGCGCTCCGCACCGACCAACCGCTACGCCCGCCGCCCGCCGGCGGTTCGCCGTGTTGCATACATCATCCGAACATCCGACGCCAGTTCTTCCGGAGGAATTGAACGCGGAGTTGAACCACGAAGGCCACGAAGAGCACGAAGAAGAGCGATTCGAACTGAAGGAAGAGCGTCCGACTGAATGCTAGCATTCTTCTTCGTGCTCTTCGTGCTCTTCGTGCCTTCGTGGTTCATTAATCCCCGGAATCCGAAGGTCGCGCAGCAATCGCTTGTGGAGTAGCCCGCGCGACGGAAAATTAGTTCGCATGACCAAACTCTCACACGCCGCCGTGCTTTGCCTGCTCTTCGCGTTCAACGCGTCGGCGGCGGCCGAGCCGGAATGGACGCGGCTTTTTCCCGACAAGGGTGTGCCGAAGGGGTGGCACGTGACGGGTTGGGCCGACGTGGGCGAACCCGGCCCGCCGGGCGCCGAGTGGAAGGTCGACGACGACGGCGTCCTCCACGGCAGCGACCCGCGCGGCACGTGGCTCGTCTCCGACGCTCAGTACGGCGACTTCGAGCTCGACTTCGAGTGGAAGCTCGGCGAGCAGGGCAACAGCGGCTGCGGCGTCCGCTTCCCCGCCAAGGGCGACCCCGCCTTCGACGGCCTCGAAATCCAGATGGCCGACGCCCGCTACAACGCCGGCCGCGACGGCCCGCCCCTCCTCACCGCCAGCCTCTACAAAGCCGTCGCGCCGACGAAGCAGGTCTACAAGCCGACCGAGTGGAACCACTACACGATCACCTGCCGCGGCCCGCGCGTGAAAATCGTCCTCAACGGCGAGACTGTCCAGGACGTCGACCTCACGGAGTTCGACGAGGAAATCGAACGCCACAACGGCCAACCCGCCCCCGCCCTGAAGGACCGCCCCCGCAAGGGCCACATCGGCTTCCAGGAACTCAGCCGCGGCGGCGGCCACGTGATGATCCGCAACGCGAAGATCCGCGTGCTCGACGGCGAGCTGCCGGTCGATCCGAAGCGGGAGTAACGCACAACCGGCGGATCAGGACGGAAGAGGATTGGATGGATCGCGTAGCCGACGCCACCAAAAGAAAGTAGAAGAGCCGGCTCCTCCGTGCCGTTGGAAAACACGCTCCACATCGCAGGTAACATCCGATGGAATACCCCAAGCCGATCAACGAACTTCTGGAACGCGTCCGCGCTAATGCCTGGTTCAGCCACGTGGGCGAGCCGCTGAAGGAGGGGGAGCATTATGACAGGGTGTACGACTGGGCGGACGCGGTGAAGTCGTTGTCGTCGAGACCTTCTGGCGACGCCTTCAATGACATGGGCAACGACTCGAAATTCGGCACTCGCCAACCGTTCGAGGACTTGGATCTGCGCGCGAAGTGGAAGCAGGTCGGCGAACAATTCGAAGACGACCTGCAGGTCGTTCTCGATCGGGCGGTCGAGATGGCACCTGCGCCCGCTCGAAAGGTCAAGGAGCTGCGCACGACCATCGGTTGGTGCGTGATCCTCGCCGCCCGCGAGGTCTGGGTGCTCGAGCACCTCGAGCGGCCGATCTTCGTCCCGTTGGTCGACCTGTACCTGCGCGGGCACCTGCCGTGCGGGTGGAACGGCGACTACCCTCAGGGCAAACTCGTCGTGTTCTAGATCAGAGGGTGACGCTACCGGTGGGGCTTGTATGACGTTCTCCGCGAACGTGGAGCGGGTGCTTGAGGAACTGAATTCGATGTCCT
>JAUJNJ010000063.1 GCA_030448225.1 Phycisphaerae bacterium | reverse complement strand
TTCTCCCATGATTTTACGAGAAGCTCAAAGATGTTTCCGGATACTAATTCATCAGATTGGACGTTATAGCTTTCGCCGGACCTCAACTCCGTGCCAGCTACTTTGAGAATCCTCACCTGAGATCTAGGATGCCAACGTTGAATGTTCTTCGCGAACAGTAGCAGCGCGGCTGTTCGGAGTCGTAGCCCATTACCGGCGAATTCAGCTAGGCCAATCTGCTGAAGGTAACGTTCGACGCTTAGGCCCTTGAGGTATTCATCGGCAATTGTCTGGACAAGCGCGCCGTCCAGGTCGCTGGCCGTTGCTCCGTCAGCAAAAAGACGGTCGTACTCGCGCGACCTGACCTCCTGTCGGTCGAAGAGTATCTTCTTCGGGTCTCCGGGCGTGTGCTTCGGTCCTTCCGGCACATGCATCGGCCGTCGGGGAGCAGATATATCTCCGTCGTACCCTGGCGACGGCGAAAACAACACGCCTTGTTGTTTATCATGCTGCGTCGCAGCAGTGACCGGCAGGCAATATCTGATGAACGTGATTGAGGCGTGCACATCCGTTGTGTGTCTTCATCGTCGTGGACGACGCTCATCCTGCCGTCATCCTCAACGCTGATCAGCACCGTCGCCGTCTGCATTCGCAATGCAACAGGCCGCTTCGGCAATGTTCGCGCAGGATCTTCTTCCTGCCCGTGCCTTTTGCATCTGGTGGGCCTTCTGGCGGGATTGAACCCTGCGGAAGTGATCTCCGAGCCCTGGCTGATTGTATTTCGTACTCTTCAGATAGAGTAGCAGGTCAGACATGTGGACCTTCCAATCTACCTCTTGAATTCAAGCCACTAAAGAAACCGCGGTCGTGGCGATCTGCCCGGAACAGAAACCGGTAGATGATCCGGTTACTTCCTCTTCGACTTCTTCGCGGCGCGGCCGTTGCCCTTGGCGGACGAGGCGCCCTTGCCGCTGGCCTTGCCGGCCTCGCCCTTGATGGCGGCGGCGGCGGCGAGGCGGGCGATCGGGACGCGGAACGGGCTGCAGCCGACGTAGTCGAGGCCGACCTCGTGGCAGAACTCGACCGACTGGGTCGCCGCCGTGCTCGCCGCAGATGCCGTACTTCAGGCCCGGCTTGGTCTGCCGCCCGAGCTGCACGGCCATCCGCACGAGCTTCCCGACGCCGCCGATGTCCAGGCTCTGGAACGGGTCGCGCAGGGGATCTCCTTCTTCACGTACTCCGGCAGGAAGACGCCGGCGTCGTCGCGGCTGTAGCCGAACGTCATCTGCGTCAGGTCGTTGGTGCCGAAGCTGAAGAACTCGGCCGTCTCGGCCATCTCGTCGGCGGTGATGGCGGCGCATGGCACCTCGATCATCGTGCCGTACAGGTACTCGACGCGCTTCTTCTTCTCGGCGAACGCGCGCCGGCCGTCTCGACGGTGAACTTCTTGAGGTAGTCGAGCTCCTCCTTCGTGCCGGCCAGCGGGATCATGATCTCCGGCAGCACGGTGATCACCTGCTTCGACGCAACCGCCGCCTCGAGGATCGCCCTGCTGCATCTCCAGGATCTCGGGATGCGTGATCGCCAGGCGGTCGCCGCGGTGGTCGAGCATCAGGTTGGACTCGGTGCAGCTGGCCACGACGCGGTTCTTCACCTGCTCGGCGGCGAGGCCGAGGCTCTTGGCCAGCTCCGCCTGGTCCTTCTCGTTGTGGGGGAGGAACTCGTGCAGCGGCGGGTCGAGCAGGCGGATCGTGACCGGCAGCCCTTCATCGGCCTTGAAGATGCCGATGAAGTCCTCGCAACAATGGCAGAGCTTGGCCAACGCGCCTTCTTGCGCGACTCCGACGTCGGTCGCCGGGGATCATCTCGGCGCATGTGGTGGATGCGCTCGGGGTCGAAGAACATGTGCTCGTGCGCGTCAGGCCGATGCCTTCGCCGCCGAACCCGCGGGCGACCTCGCTGTCGTGCGGCGTGTCGGCGTTCGTGCGGATCTTGAGCGTGCGGTACTTGTCCGCCCACAGCATGATCTGCTTGGAACAGCCCAGGTCAGCTGCGCCTCGACCGTCGGCACTCGCCCTCGTACACCTCGCCGGCCGAGCCGTCGAGCGGAGAGGAAGTCGCCGGGGCCGTAGGTCTTGCCGTTGACGATCAGCGCCTCTTCTTCGCGTCCGATCTGCAGCACGCCCGGCGCCCGGCGACGCAGGGTGCTCATGCCGCGGGCGACGACCGCCGCGTGGCTGGTCATGCCGCCGGTGCTGGTGAGGATGCCCTCGGCGACGTGCATGCCGCCGATGTCGGCCGGCCGGTCTCGCGGCGGACGAGCAGCACCTTCCTCGCCGTTGGCGACGCGCCCTCGGCTTCCTCCGCGGTGAAGGCGAGCTTACCGGTGGCCGCGGCCGGCGGGCAGGCCTTGGCGATCACGTTCTTGTCGGCGTCGGGGTCGAAGCCCAGGTGCAGAGCTGGTCGAGCGAGGCGGGGTCGACGCGGAGGATCGCGGTCTTCTCGTCGATGAGCCGCTCGGCTATGTCGACGGCGATCTTCACGGCGGCGGCGGCGGTGCAGCTGCCGTTGCGCGGCGTTCGAGCATGTACAGCTTGCCCTTCTCGATCGTGAACTCGAAGTCCTGCGTCCTTGTAGCGCCTTCCAGACCTTCTTCACGTCGAGCAGCTCGCGGCCAGCTCTTCTTGCTCCGCGCTCATCTCGGTGTTGCACTCGAGCAGGGTGCGGATGCCGGCGACCACGTCCTCGCCCTGGGCGTTGACGAGGAACTCGCCGTAGAACACGTTCTCGCCGGTGCTGGGGTCGCGGGTGAACGCCACGCCGGTCTTGTCCTCGCCCATGTTGCCGAAGACCATCGCCTGCGTTGACCGCCGTGCCGCGCAGGCCGCGGATCTCGTTCGGCTCTCGGTAGCGGATCGCACGGTCGCCCATCCAGCTCTTGAACACCGCCTCGATCGCGGCGGCGAGCTGCTCGTAGGGTCCTGCGGGAAGCTGCTGCCGACGTGCTGCTGGCAGACGCGGCTGTAGCGCTCGACGACCTCGCCAGGCCCTCGGTGTCGAGGTCGGTGTCGAGCGTCACGCCGCGGTCGCTCTTGACAGCCGACAGCTCGTGCTCGAGGTATCTCCGTGGTCGACGCCCATCACGGTGTCGCCGAACATGTTGATGAGGCGGCGGTAGCTGTCGTACGCGAAACGCTCGCCGCCGCCTGCCGGCCAGGCCCTCGACGGCCTCGTCGTTCAGGCCGATGTTCAGCACCGTCCATCATGCCGGGCATCGACATCTTGTACGCCTTGAGCGGGCGGCGACGAGCAGCGGGTTGCGGGGTCGCCGAAGCGGCTTGCCGGTGGCCCGCTCGACCTTGGCGACGTTGATGCGGACCTCGTCCATCAGCCCGGCGGGGAACTGCCCGTCGGCGTCGTTGTAGTCGCCGCAGGTGTCGGTCGTGACGGTGAACTCCGGGCGGGACGGGCAGCGGGACGATCACCGTCATGTCGGCGAGGTTCGCGCCCTTGCCGCCGAGCAGGTCCTTCATCTGCGCGTTACCTCGGCCTTGCCGCCGAAGAAGTAGACGCACCACGCCCTTGCCTCGCCGCCGGGCGCCCGCCCGCCCCGCGACGAGGCGGTGGCGGCGGCGGCCTTGCTCGTTGGAGCCCTTGGAGCGGGCGGACGCCGCGAGCCGCGAGGCTGGTTTGCCCTTGGTAGCCACTCGCCGCGCCGTTGTTCTGCCAAGGGGTTGAGTCCCCTTCCTGGACTTAAACTGCTGCCGGGGATGGAAGGTGAAAGGTCGTCGTGCCTGTCCGCTGTCGCCGGAACCCCGGCCCACGCCAGTGACCGGGGGCGAGCGGCAGGGACATCGAATCCTCGGTTTCCGCTCGGGAACGTCCGCGTTTGGAAGGCGAGCAGTATAAGAGTCGGCGGTTTCTGTCAATTTGCCGTGGCGCGCTCGGAAGGGTGGTGGGGCCCGTGCAATTTGGCGCGTCCGGCAAAGAAAGGCGAACCACGGAGGCACGGAGACACGGGAGGAAGACGAGAGGAAGACGAGGAATGGTCGAAACCAACGGCCCATTTACGCGCAGCTGTGCCTTCATCCTCCGTCTACGATCTTCTTGGTCGTCCGTGCTGTGGTGAGTTCCTGCTGCGGCCGTCAAGCGTCTAACACGACCACGCCACCACCCGACCACTCCACCACTTCCGAACGCACCTTGTCACCCGCGCCCGGGACGTTCCAATACCGGGCCCTTCAACGGAACCGGCAGGTTTTTGCCGGGACGCGGCTCCTCGCGTCGCCACGCCGGTTCTGAGCGTCCTCGCGAAGGGCCGGATGCTGGGCGACCCATCGGGACCTTCGCGTGAACGCTCAGGACCGGCGTGATGGGTTGACGGGTCCCGGACAAACGAGAGAACGAAAGGAACGCGATTGATGCACGTCGGCAGCGCACACCTACGAGTGGATCGACGACTGGGCGAGGGTGCCCGCCGACGTCGCGTTCGGTCCGGTCCACGGCCTGCCGTCGACGGCGGACCGGGGGTCTACGTCCACAACCGCAGCAGGACGGCGGTGGCGGTGTTCGACCGCGACAGCTACCTCACCGGGTAGCGTCGTTCGAGCGGGGGGCCTAGGGGATCAAGGTGTCGCGCGAGGGGAACGAGGAGTACCTTCGACCCCGCCCGGCACCTCGTCTGCAAGACCCGCCTCGACGGCACGATGCAGTGGTGGATGGGGCCGCCCGCGCCGCCCGGACATCTACCGCGCCGAGGCCGACTTCGATCGACCGACCCCGCCGCCGCCGCGGGGCGACTTCTTCGTCGCCGACGGGCAGGGGCAGTCCGATCCACCAGTACGACCGCGACTGCAAGTACGTCCGTTCAACCTGGCGGCCCGTCCGTCGCCGAGCCCGGCCGCACGAGCGAGCCGTGCACGCGGCTGTGGGTCGACACGCGCGGCGGGCGACCCCGAACTCTACGTCGCCGACCGCGGCCACGGGCGGCTCGCCGTCTTCGCCATGGACGGCCAGCACCGCCGGCATCGTCAACGAGGTCGTGACGCGAGCGGCGTGGCGGCGGCGGGGGACGTGCTGGCCGTCGCCGACCCCCGACGGGCGCGTCGTCCTGCTCGACCTCGACGACCGGCCCGTCGCGATCCTCGGCAACGGCCCCAACGGCTCACCAACAACTGACCAGGCGGCAACCGCCGCGGCCGCCGGAGCCGGGGCGATTCGTCGCCCCCGCGCCGTCGCCGCCGACTCCCGCGGCGACCTTTACGTGGCCGAGGACGGACCGGCCAGCGACGTATCATTAAGCTGCAGCGCGCGAACGCCTCGTCGGCTCGGCCGGCGCGCCCCGCGCGCGGCGTCGCCCGTAACCCGAGGCGGGCAGGACGTCATGGATAGGGGCAACGGCGTGCGGAGAGGTGCGTCGGCAGAGCGCGGCTGCCTTACGTCCCGTAGTGGCGACGCCTGCGTCGCGGTCGACGCGCAGCGGCGACTCTCCGGCAGCACCGAGAATCTTGCGGCTGCGCAACGCGACGTGGGCGTCGCCGCTACCGGGAACGAGCGTCAGACGTCCCGGGCCGCAAGCGGCGTCCGCACCCGCGAACGCCGTGTCGGGGTGCGTCCGCGGCCGAGCGGGACGGACGGTCTTTCCGCTCGCACCGTGCGACGTGCTCGCGCGACGCGGTATGGAGATGGGGGTGGCGGCGCCCGCCGCGGCGAACCTCGATCGGTAAACCTCGATCGGGGCGAACCGACGCCCGCCGCGGCTCGTCCGATAATGTGATCGCCCGAATGACTGGTACGCACGATTGGGTGCGGACGATAAAGACCGGGAGGAGGACCTATGAAATCGTTCCTGATCCTGTTCCTGTCCCTCGCCCTGGCCGCCGCCGCGTTCTTCACCCGGCCGAGCCAGGACGACTTCCTCGCCTACCTCCGCCACCGCGCCCCGCAGGACACGCAGCCTCGGCGAGAAGATCCTCCGCCTCCCCAGCCCCGCCGACCAGCACATGGCGAGCCTCACGTTCCGCGACCGGTACCTGTGGGTGCAGGTGGAAGACGCCGAGGGCAAGCTCGCTCACGCCGGCGCCTTCGACCACTGGTACGTACCGGCGGCGACGCCGTAGAAACAGCCCGGCTCGAAGAAGGAACTGCCGACGATCGCCAGAGGTGTGAGCGCGAACGCCGCCCGCTCGGTTAGTCGCGAACCGGCGGACACGCCGCCGGTGCCGTCTCGATGTCGCGAGGGCTGCCACCACCACCAGGTGCAGTAGTAGCTCTGGCGGTTCGTGCAGGCCATCGGTTCATCGATCCAGACGCGGCACCGGAAATTGCGGCTCGTCGCGCACCTCAACGACGAACACGCCGACCGACAGCAGGACCGAGCACGCGAGCAGCGGGATCGTGAACCGCCGGCGGCGGAACGACGCGATCAACGTCCACGCGAACAACCCGAGCAGGATGACCGCGGGCGACAGATGGCGGACGCCGTACGCCACCGTCTGCACGTGCCGCCAGCCGTTGCGGTAGCTGCCGACGTAGAAGAGGCCCCAGACGACCGACGACAGGACGAAGTGAAGGACACCGGCGACCGCCAGCGCCGCGAGGACGGCGTTTCTCACGGCTTGCGTCCGAAGATCGGTGCTTTCGGCTTCGGGTTCCATGCCGGATCGACTCTTAGGCCGAGGCCACGCAGGCACGGCCGAACGCGGAGTGGCTACGTAGCCGGAAGGCGGCAGAGGGTTGAGGTATTATTCTGCGTGTCCACCGCCCTCCGGCGTCGCGGGAGTCCCCAAGGAACCGTGGATGCTGGCGGGGTGCAGCCTTGATGCAGCCGGGTTGAGTAGTCGGCGATGATTCAGTCATTCATCCGCTGACCCGGCTTTGTTGAAGCCCGTTTCACGGGACAGGCCGGAGTCGGGCATGTCGCCGAACTTCGCGGGTAAGATGCGATGGGGGAGGTAACACAGATCTTCGCACTCCGCTCCATCATCATCGTGACGGTTCCTTGCTCACCGCTTCGTAGTGCGCTGGACCGGCTGCAACGACGAACGCGCGTAAAGAAAAGGCGCCGTCGGACCCATCCAATTGTGCTGTGGATGTCAGCCCGGTCGATGTCGTACAGCTTTCGCTCGAGAACGCGATCGAATTGCAGGAGATCGTCCTTCGGCAGTTGTTCGAGCGCCCGATTGGAGAGCCACGAACTCGTTCAGCGACTGGTCGCGAGTTCCATCGCAACTTTCATCGAGTTCGCCTTGAGCCAATTTCTTCGCAGGCGCCACGGACCCGTCGACGTCCCGCCAAGCGTCTCGATCATCAACCAGAACCGTTTTTCGTCCATGTCTGCTCCAGCCGGAGGGCAACTCTTATCACGGACAGGTACGGCCCATCTCGAATTCAATCGCTAGAGTGAATCCTGCAGAGCGGCGACCGCCGGCAATTGAGCAGGACGTGATCCGGTGACGCCGCCGGTGTCTTGTTGCCGGTCGCGTCCACGGCTGCTCGACCGATTTTAGCCGCCGCTATCGGAGTCGCAGCGGCCTTGACTCCTTGGGATGAACGCGGGGGAAACGGGCGTATAACACGGCGTTCACTGCACGGGCTGCACGACCGGGGCGTCGGTTCTGGCCGGCCTTCTTCTGGTCGCGGCGCTTGTCCCAGGTGAAGTAGACGACCAGCGCCACGCCGAGGAGCAGCACGCCGATCACTGCCAGAAGTTCAATTTCATCTCGTTCTCGTTCCTTCCCGATGCGATGGTCTCGATTCTCTCTCGGCTTCTCGTGCAGACGTCATTCCGCCCGCTGACGCGTCGAAACCGCGCAATCGCCCCGCCGCGCCGTTCCCCATCGGTGCCAACGCTACTACGCACTTGGCATCGGGCAAAGTCCGATCACACGACACGCGAGTGATTTCTCCGTCTCTGCTCCGTGTCTCCGTGTCTCCGTGGTTCAACTTTCTTACGCCGCCAGGCGAGGTCGGTCCGTCGCGGCGTCGCTCGATTCCGCGCCGGTCGCGAGGGCGTCGTCGTCGCGCCGCATCGCCCGCACGATCAGGCCGCCGGCGAGGAGGGCCAGCAGCGGGACGGTGAGGTTGAGGCGGGTCGTGACGGCGAAGCCGGGGTTGGCGTAGAGCCACAGGTACGCCGCGACCCAGCCGCGGCGGAGCCAGACGTCGCCGCGCGTCGGCGACAGCCCCGTGTGCGCCCGCGCGACCCACTCGCGCGCAAACAGTACCGCGGGCACGGCCAAGAGCAACAGGTCATAATCCATGTAGTACGGCATCACCATCGGCGTCGACGCGACGGCGGCGGCGCTCAGGCGGTCGCGGCGGCGCGCGGCGGCGGCGCGGTCGGCGCGGGTGGCGAGTGCGGGCCGGCGGTGCCGTGCCACGGCGATCAGCAGCGGGGCGACCAACGCCAGCGCGCACGCCGCCCCCAGCGCCAGCGGCGAGGGCCACGTCGCGGCGGGGCGGGGCCCCTGGATCAGCAGTCGCCAGAACGCGGTGAACGTGACGTGCCGGTGCCACGGGAAGATGCCGTCGACCTGCATCTGCGCCGCGGCCGACGACGAGTGCCGCAGGTAGAGCGACAACTCCTCGGGCATGACCAGCGCCGACGCGACGACGAGGACCGTGCCGGTCGTGCCGATCCCCAGCACGGCCCGGCGGCCGAGGTCGAGCGTCATGACCGCCGCCACCACGAGCGCCAGTTGCGGCTTGAAGAAGAGCAGCCCGAGCACCACGCCCGCCCAGTACCCGCGCTCGGCCCGCCAGAGCGCGACGGCGCCGGTCAGCAGCATGAGGGCGACCATCGCGTGCTGGCCGTGGACGAGCGTCTCGAACCCGACGATCGACAGGCACGCGAGCACGGGGATGAGCGACCACGTGCGCCAATCGACGGCGGGGCCGGGGGCGGCCGCGTCGTAATCGATCAACTTCAGGTGGCGCGGCGGCGGGGCGGGCCGGAGCATGCGCGCCAGCAGGAACGTCGCCAGCGCGAGCGACGAGAGCGAGAATGCCGTGTATGCGCCGAACGCCACCCAGAACGGCAGCAGCGACAGCGCGACGAACGGCCAGAGGAAGAACGGCGGGTTGAGCCAGGGGCCGACCTCGTACTTGAACGGCGGCTTGCCGGCGTCGACGGCGAGCTCGTTGATGCGCTTGATGAAGGCGGCCGGGTCGTGCAGTTCGTCGAACTGCTTCTCGCGCACGAGCGTGCCGGCCGCGTAGGCGATGAGCAGGTCGCCGCCGGGCGACACGGGCGGCAGGCGGTTGCCCGGCTTCGACAGCAGCGGGCCGCACGCCTGCAACGTGGCGAAGAAGACCGCGAGCAGCCCGACCGTCTTCCACACGCGCCGGCGGAACGGGTGCGGCGTTGATCGCGGCGGCGGCGGCGGGTTTGCGTCGGTGGTGCCGGGCATGGTGGGGCGGTGGGCGATCGTTCCTACGCGGCCGGTCGCAGCGGTGCGGCGAATACCGGCGATGCGGATGTCGCGGAATGTGGAGCCGTTCGCAGCTTCCGGAAGCTGATGATCGCGATTGTAGAGAGTACAACCACCGCGCCATTGACGCGCGTCGCGGCGGCAACGTTCGGGTTGACGAAGAGCAACAGGAAGAGCGAACACCACGCGACGGTGAGCCAGCGGTCGGACGCAGCGGCGAGCCGATCCCGTCCCACGCGACCGGCGGCGTAGAGCACGGCCGGCACGGCGAGCAGGAGCAGGTCGTAGTCGAAGAAGAACGGCATCAGCAGCGGCGTCGCCACGAGCGTCGCGGCGATCAGCACGTCGCGCCGCGGCTTCGCGTCGGAATCATCAGCACGTTTCAGCCGGCGGACGAGGACGATCAGCCCGGCGACGAGGGCGGCGCAGCAGACGGCGGACAGAATCGTCGCGACCCACGCCGTCTCGCCGACGGCGTGGCCCTGGAACAGCAGTCGCCAGAACGCCCGCAGCGTGACGTGCCGTTCCCAGTAGTACGGCCGCTCGACCTGGAAGACGCGGAGGTTCTGCGGCAGTCGGTGCAGGTAATCGCTCAGCGCGCCGGGCAGCGTGAGGAGCGTCGCGAGCAGCAGCACGCCGCCGCCGCCCGCGATCGCGGCCGCCGCGCGCCAGCCGAGGTCGAGCACGAGCACGACGCCCACGACCGCCGCGAGTTGCGGCTTGTACGCCAGCAGCGCCACGCCGACGCCCGCGAGCACCGCCCGGCGCGCCCGCCACGCGAGGGCGATGATCGTCACGAGCAGGAGCGAGACGCAACTGCTCTGGCCGTGCGTGACCGCGAGGTAGAACGGGCACGACAGGAGCAGCATCAGGGGGACGAGCCCCCACGCTCGCCAGTCCGGCTCGCGTTCCCGGATCACGCCCGCCAGCAGCGCGCGCGACCCCGGCGGCGGCGAGGAGGTTGACGGCCGTCCACAGCGCCAGGCCGGCCGGAAGTCGAGGCGGCTCAGCGGCATGAACAGCCACGCGTGGACCGGCGGGTTCCACCACGGCCCGACGGCGGTGCCGAGCGCCGCGGCCTCGCGTGCGGCGATCTCCCGCTCGAACGCGGCGACGGCGTCGGGTCATGCAGGTCCGCCGCCCGACCCTGCCGCACGAACGTGCCGGCCGTGTACAAAGCGGAGGAAGTCGAACCCGAGCCGCGCGCACACGCGCGCGGCCCCATGAGACGGCCAACAGCCACAGGTTGATCGTGCCGAGGAACCTTGCCAGCCCAATCCCGCCGAGCCAGAGTCGGCGGCGAGTCGAACGCGGCGCGCGGGATGGGCGGGGGCGCGATGATGACGGAGATATCGGACCGCAAGGCGACTTTTGCTTCGGCGACTCGCGTTATCGGACCTCGCGGCGTCGAAACCGGCCTTCGTCCGGAACGTGACGGAAGGGCTCAGTGGCGGCGGAAGACCATGGCGTTGAACTGGGACGTGAACGGCTGGCGCGACGTGGTTCGCCAGCTTCGTAGGTCTCCTCGTCCCCGGGCTGGATGGGCGGCCAGAGCGGGTTGCAACCCTCGTAGCACAACCCTGACCCCGAACTCCAGATTCTCAGAAGACAGTCGGCGCGGCGAAGCGACGGAGACGCTGGAAAAATGGACCCCCGCGCTGATCGCAGGGCTATGGATTCGGCGCGAGTCGGGCCGGCGATCGGCCTGGAAGCTGCTGCCGCAGCGCAGGTCGTGGTGGCGTTGGGGTTCTTGAACACGAACCCGCGGCCCATCACCTCGTCGCGGAAGTCGATCTCGGTGCCGTCGAGGTAGAGCAGGCTCTTGTCGTCGACGAGGATCTTCACGCCCCGGCTCTCCAGCTCCTCGTCGGCCTCGGCCTTGGGGTCCTCGGTCAGGTCCAGCAGGTAGCTGAACCCGCTGCATCCGCCACCCTTGACGCCGACGCGCAGGAACGTCTTGTCCGCCGGCAGGCCCTGGTCGGTGATGATCGTGCGGATCTCCTTGGCGGCGGTCTCGGACAGCGTGATGGCCATGTCTGTTTATCCTTTCGAGTGTCTGCTTCGATTATACGCCATTCGGCGCGGAAAGTTTAGGAGGCGGGTAGCGGGGCGTCCAAACGGCCAAAATGCGGTTGAACCACGGAGACACGGAGACACGGAGATAGGAGGAGAAGACAAGGATGGAAGCTGAAGGATAGCGATGCATCATCAGCGCGGCCTTCCTCCATCCTCTATCGTCCATCGTCCGTTTTCGCCTTCTCCGCCTTTCCTCCGTGTCTCGGTGTCTCCGTTGTTCAATTCGGCATCATGCTGTTAGGAAGCGTCAGGACGCGGCTCGAGCAGCCGGCGGGTCGACATCGCAGGCGCCGGTGTCGCAGAGGAACCGCGCTCGAGCGGAGGCGGCGGAGGACGGCCAGGGTCTTCCCGGCGGCGTAGTCCACCTCGTCTTCGGTCGTCCGCCGGCCGAGGCTGAAGCGGATGGAGCTTTGGGCGAGCTCTTCGAGGATTCCCATCGACCGCAGCACGTAACTCGCCTCGAGGCTGCCGGACGTGCAGGCCGAGGCGGAACTTCACGGCGACGTCATCGAGGCCGCGGAGCAGGCGGCTCGCCCTCGACGCCCGAGAACGACAGGTTGCTGACGTGCGGCAGGCGGTGGTCCGGGTCGCCGTTGAGCCGCGCCCGGCTCGCCGCCGAAGATCGCGTGCTCGAGGCGGTCGCGCAGGGCGGCGACGCGGGCCGTCTCGGCGGCCATGTCTTCAAGGGCAAGGGCAGAGGTTCCCCGACGCCGACGATGCCGGGCACGTTGAGCGTGCCGGAGCGGAAGCCGCGGCTCGTGGCCGCCCCCTTCGAGCAGCGGGGCGAGGCGGACGCGCGGGTTCTTCCGCCGGACGAACAGCCCGCCGCACCCCTTGGGGCCGTAGAACTTGTGGGCGGAGAAAGCGAGTAAGTCGACCCCGGCCGCGTGGACGTCGACCGTCACCTTCCCGACCGCCTGCGTAGCATCGGTGTGGAACAGGACGTCCCGCTCCTTGCACGCCCGGCCGATCTCCGTGATCGGCTGGATCGTGCCAGTCTCGTTGTTCGCCCACATGATCGACACGAGGACCGTGTCCGGCCGGATCGCCGCCGCGACCTGCTCGGCCGACACCCGGCCGAACGCGTCGACGCCGAGCCACGTCACCTCGCACCCCTGGCACCCGAGGGGCGCTTGAACAGGGTCGAGCACCGACTTGTGCTCGGTCACCTGCGTGACGAAGTGCCGCCCCTTGTCGGCGTACAGCTCGGCCACGCCGCGGATCGCGAGGTTGTTGACTCGGTCGAGCCGCTGGTGAAGACGATCTCCCGCGCCCGAGGCGGTCGTCGATCTCCACGTTCAGCAGCACTGCCGCCACCTGGTTCCCGCCCGCATCACGGCCGCCTCGGCCTCCCAGCCGAAGCGGTGCGTCTTGCTGGCCGCGTTGCCGAACGTCTCGCAGAAGTAGGGCCGCATCGCCTCGAACACCCGCGGGTCAACGGGCGTGGTGGCGGCGTGGTCGAGGTAACCGGTGGACGGCTCATCGGAAGTGAGTTTAACCACGGAGAGCACGGAGGGGGAAAAGTGGGGAGTGGAGGGTGGGGAGTGGGGAGCAAAAGAATCGGTCGGGCGGCGGGTGCTGCGATCGAACCATTTCCAATCTTCCTCGTTCTCCGTGCTCTCCGTGGCCTCCCGTGGTTCAAACCTGTTTCAAAACCCACTTTCGAAAGTATTGAACCCCCGTCCCCCAGCCGACTTAGACTCCTATAAGCATGGGAGAAACCTACGACGCCATCGTGATCGGGGTCCGGCCCCAACGGCTGGCGGCGGCCATTACGCTCGCGCAGGCGGGGCGGTCGGTCCTCGTGCGCGAGGCGAACGCCACGATCGGCGGGTCGTGCGGTCGGCCGAGCTGACGCTGCCGGGCTTCGCACACGACATCTGCTCGACCGTGCAGGCCTGGCCGTGGCGTCGCCGTTCCTCCGCAGCCTGCCGCTGGCGAGCACGGCGTGGAGCTCGTCCACCCCCATGCCCTACGCCCACCCGCTCGACGACAGCACGGCCGCCGTCGCCTACAAGTCACTCGACGAGACGGCCGCCACCCTCGGGCCCGACGGCGCGGCTTGGAAGAAGCTCTACGCCCCGCTCGTGCGCGACTGGGAGAAGCTGCTCCCCACGCTCCTCGGGCCGGTCTCGCCGTTGACGAAGCACCCGATCGCGATGGCCAACTTCGGCCTCAAGGGCCTGCGGTCGGCCCGCAGCATCGCCGAGGCGTGGTTCAAGGGCGAACACGCCAAGGGGCTCTTCGCGGGGGTCGCGCGCACACTGATCCCGCCGCTGGAGTGGATGGCGACCAGCTCGTTCGGCCTCGTGCTCGGCATTGCCGCCCACGCCGGCGGGTGGCCCGTCGCCCGCGGCGGTTCGCAGAAGCTCGCCGACGCGGCTGGCGTCGATCCTCCGCGCCCACGGCGGCAAGATCCAGACGAGCGCCCCGCGTCGACAACGTCGACGACCTCCCGCCCGCCAAGGCGGTCCTGTTCGACGTCACCGCCCGCCAACTGCTCAAGATCGCCGGCCACCGCCTGCCCGACGGCTACAAGCGGGCGCTCGGAGAAGTTCCGTTACGGGCCCGGCGTACACAAGATCGACTGGAAGGCGCATCCTCGGCATCGATCCCGTGGACCGCGCCAAGGCTGCCGCGACGCCGGCACCGTGCACCTCGGCGGCACGTTCGACGAGGTCGCCGACGCCGAGCGCGTGCCCGTGGGACGGGCGCAGCGCGGCGAAGCCGTACGTGCTCGTCGTGCAGTACCCGTTCGACGACACGCGCGCCCCGGCGGGCAAGCACACCGCCTGGGCCTACGCACGTGCCGCACGGCTCGACGACTCGACGTCACCGACCGCATCGAGGCGCGGGTCGGCCCTGCCCCCGGCTTCGGCGACACGATCCTCGCCCGCAACGTGATGAACCCCGCCGCCATGGGCCGCCAAGGTAACGCGAACCTCGTCGGCGGCGACATCACCGGCGGCGCCAACCTGTTCAAACAGGTCGTCGCACGCCCGGTTTTGCGGGCCAACCCGTACAAGACCCCGGCGAAGGGCCTCTACCCTCTGCTCGTCCTCCACGCCCCCGGGTGGCAGCGTGCGATGCGGGTACAATGCCGCCGAAGACCGCGCCGCGCGACGTGCTGCGTTGATCGCGTATTTCACCCACGTTTAGCCGCTGCTCGAAGAGCGCAGCGCGTCGAGGTGCGCTCCCGATGCGCCAGGAAGAACACGACGCTCTGCGAGCGTCGGCTAACGTGTCGCCGGACGCGTTGAGCTTCCGTTACGCGTAGCGCGTCACGAAACTCCACGTCTGTCGCGACTTCCCCTCCTTCCACGGGATTATCCTCGACGTATCGAATCGCCCGTTCGATGTCGCGGCTCCCAAATCGAGAAACACCTTCCAGCACCCCTTGCCCCAAGGTGTCGGCAGCTTTCCCAAAGGGTCTCGGTAGCGCAGGAACGGATGAAGACCGTCGGTCTCCAGTTGTATGCTCGCCGCCTGCTTCAGCAGGCGTGCCGCCGCCTGCTCGACGTCATGCGGCAGGCGGCCGATCACCATGTGGACGTGGTCCGGCAGGATCGAGCAGGCGAACACGGGGTACCCGCACTTCCGCACGAGGCCCGCGATGCGGCGACGCTCGGCGCTGTGGGCCGTCGAACAGCACGGGCGGGTATTTCAGTGCACGCTTCGCCGCCAGCCGAAATGCTCGGTCGTGCAGGGGGGCGCGAGCGACCGACCAGTGCGTCGTCACTTTCGTCGCTTTGCCGAACTTCACGAGCTCCCAGGCGGCGACGAAGTCGGACCATGATCCCGCGCGGGTCGTTCGGCAACCAGAACCCGTAGACGCTCATGATGAGGTGGTACGCGAGGACCATGAGGAGCATGATAGCGTCAATTGACGCCAGGCGTCCCGAGACGTTTAGCCGCTGCTCGTAGAGCAGCGCGTCTTGTACCGCAACACGCGACGCTCTGCGAGCGTCGGCTAAACAGGGTCGCGTTCGCCGCGCGCAACAGCTCACGCGATCCGCGGCTGCTTGACGTCTTCTACCATTCCCTCAAGATGCTCCCGCATGAAGGATCGTGGCGCATGCGGGAACACACCGGCGGGCAGTGACGCGCCGTCGATCAGGGAGGCGCGTTCCTCGACCGACTCCCGGGCAAGCTCACGCTTGCTGCTGCTGAGCGTCGCGATGCTCACGTTCTCGTTCGCGCCCGTTCGGGCAGTTCTACCTCGCGTGGTTCGGCCTCGTCCCTTGGCTCCTGGTCCTGCGGCGTCCGCACTACGCAGCGGCGGGCGTTCCTTCTCTTCTGGCTCGCGGGCATCGTCTTCTTCACCGCCAACATGTGGTGGCTCGTCTGCGTGACCGGGCCGGGCATGGTCGCGCTTTTGATGGTCCTGCTCGGCTCTACTGGGGCGTCGTCGCGATGATCATCCGCGGCGCGCGGGCTCCTGCCGGGGCAGCGCACGCTCGCCGGCGCGTCGCGCGATGACACGACCGGCGAGCCGCTCGACGCCGGGCCGAACCACGGGGCGATGCGGTTGGTTGCGTGCCTGCTGCTCATCGCGGCGGCGTGGGTGACGCTCGAGTTCGTCCGCGGCGTCTTCCCGCTGAAGGGCCTGCCTTGGCTCTTCCTCGGCCACGCGAAGTCGCCGGTGCCGCCGCTGACGCAAATCGCCGACTTCGCCGGCGCGTACGGCGTCTCGTTCTGGGTGGCGGCCGTCAACGCGGCAAGGCTTTCTCGCCGTGGTCCACGGCGGTCGCTTGCAGCGCGTCGTGCCGGCGGCCGTCGTCGTCGCGCTGCTGACGGCGGCGAGCGTCGCGTACAGCGTCTTTCGCCTCGGCGAGGACGCGACGTACCCCGGGCCGACCGTCACCGTCGTCAGCCGAACTACCCGCAGAGCAACACCGGCGAGAAGGGGCGTCGATCGTCGAGATCGTCGACTTCCACGTGGCGACCACTCGGCGGGAGCTCGAGGCGCGAGGCCCCGGGGCGGTCGACCTCGTCGTCTGGTCTGAGACGATGATGCCGCCGCTGAACGCCGAGACGCGGCGCGTTCGCCAGCTACCCAACGGGCGCGTTCGGCGGCCGCATCGACGCCGGCCATGGCCGACTACGCCGGCCGCCTCACGGGGTTCATCGACCAGACCGACGGGCGCTCGGCCGCCTCGCCGCCGAGCACGGCGTCGCGGCGCTGGCCGGCGGCACGTCGGAGCGGGACTGGGCCTTGCGGACGGGCCCGGACGGCAAGCAGGAGCTCATCCCGCGCGACCGGCGCAGCGTCGCGTACTACTACACGCGGGCGGGTCAGCTTTCGCCGAAGCGGTACGACAAGATCCACATCGTGCCGTTCGGCGAGTTCCTCCCGTTCAAAGGACACGTTCCCCGCGCTCCACGGGCTGTTCGTCGCCTTCAGCCGTATCCGTCGGAGTATTTCCTCCAGGCGGGGAGCGAAGACCAGATGACGGGTCTTCACCCTCGAGAAGGACAGCGTCCGAACTCGCGTCCTCCCCGTTTAGCCACCGCTCGCAGAGCGGCGCGCAGGGACCTCGGAACGGGGATTGCAGACGACAGGTGCTGTGGGTCAAGGGTCAGGGGGAAAGGTCGGGCGTCGGCGCGACAGTCGCGGGTGTCATCGCGTCGACGACCAGCCCCGGCACGCCCGCGACTTCGACATCTGCCGACGTCGCCCCGGCGTTTCGTGACGCCGATCTGCTTCGAGGACATCGACCCCGGCCTTGTCGCGGAGATGTTCCGCGAGGACCCGACGGCCGCAAGCGGGCCGACTTCATCGTCAACATCACGAACGACGGGTGGTTCAAGGCCAACGAGATGGCCCAGCACCTCCAGGCCACCTTCCGCAGCATCGAGAACCGCGCCCGACCGCGCGGAGGCGTGAACACGGGCATCGGCGGCTTCATCGACGGCGGCCGGGTGACCGACCGGCTCCCCGTGCGCGTCGGGGGGACCCGCACCGCGACACTCCAACTCGACCGTCGGTACACGATCTACTCCGCGTCGGCGACGCCTTCGCGATCGCCTGTTCGATGATCGTCGCAGTCATGCCCGCGGCCGCGCCGTCCGATGGTGGGTAAGCGCGCGCAGCCCGAGCGCCGAAGACCCGCGCTCGCATAGCGACGGCCGACGCGCCCTCCGCGGCTTCGCCGGCCGGAGCACGCTCAGCGGAACGATCCGACGTCGTTGGACGTCGGACGTTGAGCGTCCGGACGTTGGCCTGTCGACGTCGCGCGAGAGGGGCCCGTCATTCCGCCCCGTCCCGCACGTACGGGCGAGGCGGCGCGAGTCCAACCCGCCGAGGGGATCGTGTTGGTCCTGGTAGGCGACCACTATTCATTGAAGCAAACCGCATGAACACCCAACCGCGCCCGTCTCCTTCTCCCCGCGTTGTTCGCCCTGGTCCTCCTCGCCGGCTGTGGCGGGGCGGGGGCGCCAGGACGCGCCGCGGTACGCGCCCGCCGCCGCCGAAGGCCCGCCGGCGGTGCCGGCCGTGCGGAACGTGCCGCTCGACCCGCAGCTCCGCGCCGCCCCCAGGCGGTGGTCGACAAGGCGGCAAGACCCCGACGCCCGGCTCCGCGCCCAGCGCTGGAGGTCCTGAGCGACGTCGCCAACCAGCAGCGGTCGGCCGAAATCATCGCGGCGGCTGGAGGACCCGCAGCCGGGCGTCCGCGGCGGCGGCGGCGGCGTCGGCGGGTACCTCCGCCTCGCCGACGCCAAGCCCGCCCTGACCCGCCTCGTGCGGACGAGGATCCGAACGTCCGCGTCGCCGCCCGCTACGCCTGCACCGCCTCGGCGACACGCGTTACAGCCACGACCTGGAGAAGACCGCCCGCGACCCGCCCCCCTCGTCCGCGGGACGACGGCGATGGTGCTCGGGCTGCTCGGCGAGCCGAGCGCGGCTCAAGATCCTGCGCGTGCTCCGCCGCGACCCCAACGCCGCCGTCCGCCAGCAGGCGGTCGAGGCGATGTGGCGGCTGGGGACGAGGCGGGGCTGAAGGAGCTCGTCGGCTTCACCGCCAGCCGGTACGTCGACGACCAGATGTACGCGCTCGTCGCGCTCGCCGCCCGCCGGGACCAGAAGCTGCGCGATCACATCACCGGCTACCTCACGAGCAGTACCACCGCGAGGTGAACCTCGCCGCCGCCCGGGCGCGCTGGGGATGCTCGACTCCGACCGCGGGTACGCCACGTCGCGCTCGACGACGGCGCCAAGAGCGGCGACCCGCTCCAGCGGTTCCTCGCCGCCCGCACTCGGCTTCATCGGCCGGCCCGACAGCCAGGACGCGCTGCGCCAACTCATGCAGAGCGAGGACGCCCGCGTCCGCCTCGCCGCCGCCGCCGCCGTGCTCCAATTGAAGCGCGGGGCGTAGCGCCGGCGGCGCCGCGCCGCGGGCTCCCCATTCACCGCGCCCGCCGGGCCGCAAACTCGCAGAGCCGGATCGCCTGTAAGCCGCGTCTTGCTGCTCGGATGGGTTGATGGCACGCGACCATGGAGTGGGCCCGCCCTTTTAGTTCAATAGTATTTCACCCGTCCACGAACCCGGACGCGGCTCGCGAGCGAGCCGGCGAAGTGCCCATCCGAACAACCCGGCATCCCCCGTTTCGCCGCAGGCCGGAAGGGCCCGCCGCAGGCGATTCGGATCGGCTTTAACGGAAGCATGTCCCTTCCGATCCGGCTCCAGCGCGCCCCGTGCCATCCTGCGGAATCGGCCGCGCCGGGTGCCGGCGGGGGTGGCGCAAAAGGGCGGGAAGTCCGAGAACCAGCCGGGGGTTAGGCGGCCTGTCGCGACCCCGGAAAAACTTGACACCCCCCGTGGTAAAGCTAGGATGTTTTGAGCACTTGATCGCTGCGGGCCCGCTTCCTTCTCGCCGAAATCCGGGGCCCGCCGAGGCGGACGGATTGGCGGCCGGCGGGTCGCACACGCGTGGCACCGGTCGGTCGCTTTTCACTCGACGAATTCCGCACGGGTGCCGGCTGTTGAACGACGGGATGCCGACGCCGGGATCGGGTCCCGCCGCAACCGCCCCCGAAGTGCGACCGCGACGTGACCGGACGCGTGAGTAGACTGCACCCGGGATAGACATCACTGACGGACCGCCTGCGGAGGCGTGGTTCCCCGAGTCGCCGCGTGTCGCGCGCGCACCGGTGCCCCGACCTTCCGCGAGAGTCCAAGGAGCCCATCGTGAGCCCCCTGACCAAAACCTTCGTCCTCCTGCACGTCGTGCTGTCGATGCTGTTGACGGCCGGCCTGATCGTCTTCATCAACCGGGTCGCGGACTACAAGACGCTCAACACGACCGCGCTGGCCGACGTGAACACCGCCCGCCGCGAGCGCGACGCCGCCCGCGCCGAGGCGCAGGCCACCAAGGCCGCCGCCGACTCGGCCGTGCTCGCCGCCAACAACGCGGCGTCGGACGCCCGCGCGGCGTCGGATAAGCTCAATCAGGACATCCTCGCCCTACGGGGCGACCTCGCCAAGCGCGACGCCACGCTCGCCAGCGCCCAGGCCGCCCTTCAGGGCGCGCAGACCGCGATGGGCGCGGCCCAGAGCAACCAGGGCGTCCTCCAGGCGCAGCTGATCGAGACCCGCAAGAGCGGCGACGAGAACCAGCGCAAGCTCACCGACGCGAACCTGGCGATCTCCGACCTCAGCAACCGCAACCAGGTCCTCGAGCGCCAGCTCCGCAACGCGATGGAAGAGATCGCCGCCATGAAGGAGGAGGGCAGCGCCGGCCAGGCCGCCAGCACCGACGCGGGCGGCACCCCCGCGGCCGGCGGGTCGACGCAGGCGAACATCAACGGCGTGATCCGCGCCACCCAGACGATCGGCGGCATCAAGTACGCCACCATCTCCGTCGGCAGCGCCGACGCCGTCCGCAAGGGGATGGAGTTCCGCGTCGTCGGCGGGCAGAACGGCAACCAGTTCCTCGGCTACGTCACCGTCACCAACGTCGAGCCCCACGAGGCCGTCGGCCGCCTCAGCGGCCCCCGCGTCGGCGAGGTCGCCCCGGAGAACGAGGTCCGCACCCGGCTGTGAGGCGGGGAGGAAGCGGCGAGCGGCCGACGGATGGTGAGGGTGGGTTCCCGTCCTTCACTGACCGCCGGCCACTCGCGCCTGACCACTCGCTGACTCTGACCGCCGACCACTGATTCCCGACCGCACCGCTGGCCACAGATCCCAGGGAGACCGCCATGGCTCGTGCCGCCGCCACCTCACAGATCGAGATCACGCCGACGAACAACATTTACACCGTGCTGGCGATCGTCGCCGTCGTGTTGCAGATCGCCGCCCTCGTCGCCCTGTTCATGCGTCACAACACGCTGTTCGGGACCAACCTCTGGTCCTGAGGACCGCCCGCGCGGTCCCCCGCAGTTGCGGGCCGCCCGGCGTCCTGAGAATTGCCGCGGCCCGAGCCATGCCGAGCGGGCAATCGGGCGGCGGCGGGGCGCGGCCCGCGGCGTTCCTCGGCTCCCCAACCTGACCGGGATCGTGCTCGACGGCTTCCGATTCCTCGACCCGGGCCGGTTGACCGACGGCGACCTCGAACTCGTCCCGCCGGCCCGCGCCCACGTCGACGACGTGCTGGCGGCGTGCCGCGACCCGCTCACCCTCCGCGACGCGCCCGCCGACGCGGCCCTGACCCGCAAGCAATTGCTGGACTTCCTCGCCGCCGCCCCCGGCGGCCGCCTGCCCGGCGATGCCGGGCGCGGGTGGGTCCCGCAGTACACGTTCTGGATGCGGCTTCACGACCGGCCCGCCCGCCCCGCGCCGCCGCTGCGGATCGCCGGCGGCATCAGCCTGCGGGTCGGCTCCACCGACGCGCTGGACCTCTACTACGGCAACATCGGCTACCACGTGTACCCCGCCGCCCGCGGCCGCCACTACGCCGAGCGCGCCAGCCGGCTCCTGATCCCCCTGTTCCGCCGCCACGGCCTGCGGACGCTCTGGATCACCTGCAACCCCGACAACCACCCGTCCCGCCGCACGTGCGAACGGCTCGGGATGGAGTTCGTCGGGATCATCCCCGTGCCGAGTGACGACCCGCTCTACGCGCGCGGCGATCGGGAGAAGTGCAGGTATCGATTGGATCTGTAGGGCGGGCGGGTCACCACGGTACTGACGGCGGAGTGACCCATGACCAAGCCCCAATGGCCAACAAATGACCAAGTCTCAATGACCAATGAAGGCGCGGGCCGCGTCTTTCGGAATGGCCATCACACCTGATGCCGGCGGCGTTTGCGGGTAGCCGCCGATGCCACCGGCGGCTCCGCGTTGGCGACGCCGCTCTCCCGCCCCTTTGGTCATTGGTTCATTGGTCATTCGTTGGTCATTGGGGCTTGGTCATTGGCCATGCGTCGGCCATCGACGGTAAGCCATTGGTCATTCCGACGAGCCGATTGGCCGATGACACCCGTGCATGCCCCGCGCCGGCCACGCTCCGCTGCCCCGGCCCACGATCGCGTGGGTCGGGTGGCCGCGCCGACCCTGGTCTTCATCGTCGCGTGCCTCGACCGCGGTTATCAGACCGACTTCTGGCAACACCTCGCCCGCGGACGGCCCATCGCCGAGACGCGCGAGGTCGTGAGCGTCGACCGCTTCACGTTCACCGTCGCCGGCCGGGCGATGCGCGACAACAACTGGCTCCAGCCAGGTCCTCTACTACCGCCTGTTCACCGTCGGCGGGATCGAGCTCCTGCAGGTCGTCAACGCCTTCTGCTGCTGGCGAGCCGCGACGGCCGTCGTCGTCTACGCCTGCTGCCGCGCTCGCGCCAAACTCGCGGCGGCGGGGGGCGTGCTGGTGTTCCTCGGGCTCTGGCAGACGCTGCTCATCCGCCCGCAGTCGTTCTCGCTGCTGCTGTTCGTGCTGCTCCACGCCGTCCTCACCCACGCCGACCAGGACCGCCGCCTGCTCGTGATCCCGCCGTTGATGATGGCCCTGTGGGCCAACCTTCACGGCGGGTTCGCGATCGGCCTGCTGCTGATCGGCGCGTTCGCCGCGGCGGCGGGGCGCGCAGTGGGTGCTGACTGCGGCGTGCCGGGCGTTCTCGATCGGGAAGTTTCGCGAGCGGGGGCGTGACGATCGACGAAATCGGCATCTCGGTCCCCGGGACAAGGCGCATCGATCGCGGCGGCATCGCGCCTCACTCGGGCTACGCCCCACTCCGTTCGTGTCAGACGTGCGCCCGCGCGAGCGCGTCGCGGCATTGCATCTGGTGACTCGTGCCCGCGGGAAGTCGCAGGCGCTCATGGCGTGCCCGGGAGCGACGCCGTCGGTCTGAATAACGTCCGTCGATCTCGGCGGACCGGGCGCGGGAGCGGGGACGGCGCGATCGCGCTGGGCCTGTGCCTCGCCGCGAGTGTCCTGGCGACGCTGATCAACCCGTACGGCGTGGCGGTCTACGCGTACGCGGCCGACCTTTCGCGCCTGGGCCTCGAGCGGGGGGTCGAGGAGTGGATGCCGCCGGGGCTGGACCTGTGGGTGTCGCGGGTGTTCTTCTCGTCCGTCGTGTTGCTGGCGGGCGTGATGCTCGCCTCGCGCCGCCGGCTCACCGTGCGCGACGTCTGCCTGCTCGGCCTCTTCCTCCCGCCGGCGTTGATCGCCGTTCGGATGACCCCTTGGTGGCTGCTCGTCGTGACGCCCATCATGGCGCGTCTCGCGGCCGGTGTCGCGCCAGCACGGTCTCGGTTGAGCCGTCGCTCGAACGGTGGCACTCCGGGGGCCGAACGCGGCGCGCGCGTAGTGCGAAACGATCCCGCCGCACCGCGCGGATCCTGGTCCGCCGCCGGCGCACTCGCCGTCCTGTTCGTCGTCTCGATCGTCAGCCTGCCATGGCTCGAAAAGCTCAACCCGCTCATGGGCGCGGTCCGCCCGATCGACCGCGCCGAGGCGGACGTTCAGGCGGTTTCCCGCGCGCTTCTCGCACGGTCGACCGCCACGCCGCACAGAATCTTCGCGCGGTTCGAGTGGGGAAACTACCTATGTTGGGCGATCGGCGCCCGCAACGGCGTCTTCATGGAAGGGCACGTCGAACTCTACCCCGACGACCTGTGGCGGCAGTACCTCGCCGTCAGCGCCGGCGGGGCGCGGTGGGAGAAAACGCTCGATTTGAACGCCGTCGACGCGCTGCTGCTCGACGCGGCGTACCACGGCGAACTGCTCCGCCGCGTGCGCGAGTCGGCGCGGTGGGACGAGGTCGCGCGATCGGGAGACGCCGTAGCGTTCGTCCGCCGCCCGGTGCGGGAAGTTGCCGGCGCGCAAGACGCATTGCAAGCAAACGTCCCCGCCGGCCGATAAGCCAACGGAATCGCGCGCGTCCGGGGATCGGGAACTTCGCCCGCCGCGCGTCATCGGTATGGCGAATGCATCTCCTGACGACGGCATCGACGTGACGGGTGCCCGCCCGGCCACCCGCCGCGCCGCACGCTGCGGCGGCGGCCCGTCGCGGGCCGTCGCGCCGCGGGGCGGCGCGTTTCGCGAGGTTCGCCCCGCGCCGGTTGTCGCGGATTCGCCGCCGCCCAACGGGAGGAAGCCGTAACTTAGATGGGTTCTGACCCCTTCTCCCCCCTCGGGCTCCGGCCGATCGAGTTGGCCGACCGGGCCGTCTTCGACTCGCACTTCGCCACCCTCCGCCGCCCGTTATCGGACTACACGTTCGCGCAGCTCTACACCTGGCGCAACAGCCTGCGCATCCTGTGGAAGCCGCTGCGCGGGCATCTGTGCGTCTTCGCCAACGGCACCGGCGACCTCACGCTCCTGATGCCGCCGATCGGCGACACCGGCGGCGACGCCGCGCTCGCCGAGGCGTTCGAGTTGATGAACGGCTACAACGCCGCGCACGGCGCGGCCGGCCGCAGCCGGGTCGAGTACGCGAGCGAGGAACTGCTCGGCCGCTTCGACGCCGGCACGTTCAAAGCCGTGCCGATGGGCGCCGACTACGTCTACGACGTCGCCCGCATGATCGATTTGCAGGGCGGCGATTTGTCGAGCAAGCGGCAGGCGAAGAACCGCTTTCTGCGGAACTACGAGCACCGCGTCGAGACCTACGACCGCGCCCGCCACGCCGCCGACTGCGCCGCGCTGCTCGGCCGGTGGAAGGACCACCAGGACGGGCAGCACGCCGAGGAACCCGACACCAACGCGGTGAAGCGGCAGAAGGAGTCCGTCGCGACGCTCATGTCGCTCGAATCCGCGTCCGAACTCGGCCTGCGCGGGCTCGTCGTCTACGTGCGCGACGCGCGCTCCGACAATCCGCAATCCGCGATCCAAAATCCGCAATCCTCCGACTGGTCGCTCCGCGGGTTCACGTTCGGCGAGGCGCTGGGCGCCGAGCAGAGCAGCATCACGATCGAGAAGACGGACCTGGCCGTGAAGGGCCTCGCCCAGTTCATCTTCAGCGAGTTCTGCCGCGCCGAGTGGGCCGGCCGTCCGCTCGTGAACGTCGGCGACGACTGGGGCCTGGAGACGCTCGCCTGGACGAAGATGAGCTACCGCCCGGCCCAGATGCTGCAAAAGTTCGTGCTGCGCCGCGACGCCGCCGTCGCCGTGATGACGCCGCCGGCGCCGGCGGCCCTCGTGGAGCTGAAGCCCGTGACCGACGCCACCGTCCGCTTCGCCAAGAAGGACGATATCGCCGCCGCCGAGGACCTCGAGCGCTCGTGCTTCCCCGACAGCGCGTTCAGCCTGACGAAGCGTCAACTACGCTACCTGCAACAGCGGCCCAGCGCCGTGTTCCTCGTGGCCGAGGGGGCCGGGCAACTCGTGGGCGAGGGGATCGCGCTCGTCCGCCAGCACAAGCACGGCTCGTCGGGCCGGATCTACAGCCTGGCCGTGTCCCCCGAGAGCCGCGGCCGGCGCGTGGGGCAGCGACTACTGAAGCGGATGGTCGAGGAACTCACCGCCCGCGGCGTTCGGCGCGTTTACCTCGAAGTCGAACACTCACCGCCCGCGGCGTGCGGCGCGTTTACCTCGAAGTCGAACACGGCAACGCCGCCGCCCTGAACCTCTACGAGCGCTTCGGCTTCCGCCGGATCGGCCACCTCGCCGATTACTACGGGCCGGGGAAGGACGCGGTGCACATGGTGTACGAGCCGGAGTCGGCGAGCGGGCGCGTCGAGCAGAAGCGGGCCGGCTAGGCGCCGGAGAGGCGGGGGGACGCGAATCGACTGGGATCGCTCCGACGATCCGGAGGACGCGCGCAAACGCGGTACCGGGCGGTACGCGCCGCTCGCACCACCGGGCTTCCGCCCGGGGCTGCGAAGTGCCCACCGTGCGTCCTGGCGCGCGGATGCCGGTTCCCCAACGCGGTTTTCTCCGATCCGCATCACGCGCACCGAAACATTTGCGTTTTGCGGGTATGGGAAGAGGGAGCGACGTCGAATCTCCTGAGGCGACCGTCGGGGCTCGCGCGTGCTGCTTCCGACCCGCATCGTCCGGTAAACGCCCGCGCCGCACATCTCACCCGCCCCATCCCACCCATCGTGTAGAATCCATCCGTGCCGGATCGTTCCGTTCATGCAGCCGAGCGCCTTTCGGGCGCGTCGATCGACCTCGCCGCAGCCGGCATCTGGCCGCCGACGTGGCCGATGGGGCTGACGATGCTCCGGCTGCTGCTGCTGCCGGTGTTCCTGTGGCTCCTGCTGCTCGACGCGGGGCCCGAGGCGGCGGGGCGGGCCAACCCGCACCGGTGGTGGGCGATGGGCGTGTTCGCCGTCATGGCGATCACCGACAAGCTCGACGGCTACCTCGCCCGGCGGCTCCACCAGACGAGCAAGCTCGGCACGCTCCTCGACCCGGTCGCTGACAAACTCCTCGTCGCCAGTTCGCTCGTGCTGCTGAGCTCCGCGTGGGTGGCCGCCCCCGGGTACCGCATCCCGCTCTACGTGCTGGTGGCGGTCTACGCGAAGGACGTGGTGCTCGTGGTCGGGGCGCTGCTGCTCGTGTACGTCGTGGGCGGCGTGACGGTGAAGCCGCGTCCGCTCGGGAAGGTCGGGACGTTCCTACAATTGGTCCTGGTGATCCTCGTCCTGATCGCCCCCGACCTCGACCGCCTGCTGGCCGGCTCGGCCCGGACGGTGCTGGTCGCGCTCGAGCGCCTCGTGGCGCTGACCGCCGTGGCGGCGGGGGTGGATTACGTGTGGCAGGGGATGCGCCAGTTTCGTGCGGCGCGGGCGGCGCGACCTGTTGCGTAGCTTACCGGTTGGGGCTTCGCGATTTCTGTTGCGGGCGTGAGCGCTGAGCCGCAAGCGGAAGAGTTGAGCGGCGCGAAGGTGAAACGTTTCTCGGAAAGCTGAACTATGCCTTTCTCTCCCATCCCGGACGTGATCGACGACATCAAGGCGGGGAAGATGATCATCCTCGTCGACGACGAGGACCGCGAGAACGAGGGGGACCTCGTCGTCGCCGCCGAGCGGATCACGCCCGAGGCGATGAACTTCATCGTGACCCACGGCCGCGGCACGGTCTGCCTCGCGCTCGACGGCCCGATCTGCGACAAGCTGCGCCTCCACTCGCAGACCGACTTCAACACCGCCACGCTCGGCACCGCGTTCACCGTCACGTTCGACGCCCACCCGCGGTTCGGCGTGACGACCGGCGTCAGCGCGCGCGACCGCGCCAAGACGGTTGAAGTCGCCGTCGCCGAGGACGCCCAGCCGCAGGACCTGCTGCGCCCCGGGCACATCAACGGCCTGCGCGGCCGCGACGGCGGGGTGCTCGTCCGGAACGGGCAGACCGAAGGGTCGATCGACCTCGCACGCCTTGCGGGGCTCAAGCCGGCGGCGGTCATCTGCGAGATCCTGAGGGAAGACGGCGAGATGGCCCGCCGCCCCGACCTCGAGGCGTTCGCCGAGCGGCACAAGCTGAAGATGTGCACGATCTCCGACCTGATCAGCTACCGGCTGAAGCGCGAGCAGTTCGTCAAGCGGATCGAAAGCATCACGCTGCCGACCCGCTGGGGCGAGTTCCGCCTGCACGCTTATCAAAGCGTGATTGACCCGCAGCCGCACCTCGCGCTGTGCAAGGGCGGCGTCGGCGAACTCGATCCCGTGACGGGCAAGGCGAAGCCGCGCGCGGAGCCGACGCTCGTGCGCGTCCACAGCGAGTGCCTCACCGGCGACGTCTTCGGCTCCGGGCGGTGCGATTGCGGCGACCAGCTCGACGTCGCGATGCGCATGATCGCCGAGGCCGGCAGCGGCGTGCTGCTCTACCTCTCCCAGGAGGGGCGCGGCATCGGCCTGGCCAACAAGCTCCACGCCTACGCGCTGCAGGAGCAGGGGCTCGACACCGTCGAGGCCAACGTCCACCTCGGCCTGCCGGTCGACAAGCGCGACTACGGCATCGGCAGCCAGATCCTCCGCGACCTCGGCCTGCACAAGGTGCGGATCATGACCAACAACCCCAAGAAGCGCTACGGCGTCGAAGGGTACGGCCTGAGCGTCGTCGAAGAGGTGCCGCTTCGCATCGAGGCCGGCGAGCACAATCGTCGCTACCTTGAGACAAAGAAGGCGAAGATGGGCCACACGCTCTGAGCCGCCGGTGGATCGAGGGCGACACCCCTGCGCGGCACGATCCGGACGATCCTCGCCTTCGTCCCGCTCGCCGCCGCCCTCTACGGCGTGCTGGCGACGGACTGGTGGGAGAAAGGTGTTCAGCCCGTCCACGTCCTGCTCCTGGCGGCGGTCCCGGCGTGGCTGTTCGCGGGGGCAACACTGCTGTGGCGCGCCGTCACGCACGCGCTGGAACTGCCGGCCGTCCGCGCCGCGGGCCGGGCGCGACGCGGGCTGTGCGCGAGCTGTACTTACCGCGTCCGCGCCAGCGGCGACCGCTGCCCCCTGTGCGGCATGCTCATCCGGCGGCCCCGGCCGCTTGGCCCGCGTCTCATTTGACAGTACCGGGTCGGCCGATTTAGCCTTACCCTTTCGTGACCGCCTAAACCGCGTCGAGTGGACGCGGTGCGGGGGAACCAGCGACCGGGCAGCGGCCCGGTCTGGGGCGAAGTGGCAGGGCCGGGAAGGGCCAGACCGCGGGGCACTTTCAAGCCCTAGCCCGTCAGCTAACCCCGTCGGCACGGGAGAAGACGCGCGGCCCCGGCAGCCGGCGCGCGCGGCGCTCCCACTGAAAGGGCACAACGTCCTCCCTCCTGCGTGGCGCGCTTCTGGCGCCACCCACCCGGGCCGGCGCTTGTGCGTTCGAGGAATGACACGTCGCCCGCGCGCGGGCAGGACTGCGCGCGGCCGCGTGAGACTCATTCGTCGCCCACGGGCGTTAGCCTTCGATGGAAACCCTAGAATCTGCGGCGGAGGGCGAGCGGGCGAAACCCGCGGCCCTGATGCTCCTGTCCAGCGAGCGGCCCCGGAACGTGAACTGGTTCCAGGCGGGCGCGCTGCTCTTCGGCGACTGGGGCACGAGCCGGCTCTACGTGCTGGGCCTGGCGTTCCTCGTCGCCGGCCGCAGCAGCTTCTGGCTGATCGGCGCGATGAGCCTGCTGATCCTCGTGGTCGGCTGGGCCTACACGCACATCTGCCGCCTCTACCCCGACGGCGGCGGCGTCTACACCGCCGGCCGGCGCCGCGCCCGCATCCTGGGCGTGATCGGCGCGCTGCTGCTGTTCGCCGACTACACGATCACCGCCTCGCTCAGCAGCGTCGAGGCGTTCCACTACTTCGGCCTCGGCAAGCACCACGTCGCCGAGCAGCGCGCCGTCGCCGACCCGGGCGACGACATCATCATGCCGAGCGACGCGCCGGACCTGCACCAGGTGACGCTCGACGCGCCGCCGCCGGGGCTGGCGTTCCCGCCGGCGCTGGCGCCGCTCGCCTCGTACGACGCGAAGGAGAAGCTCCTCCTCTGGCGCGGCGACATGACCGACGCCCAGCGCGACGCGCTGCGTGAGGCCTCGCCCGACGAGCGCTACCGCGAGGCGGTCGGGCGGCTCTACCAGGAGTCGCGCAAGGCCAAGCTGTTCTCGTGGAACTCGCCGGGGCTCTGGGCGATCGTCGCGATCGGCGTGCTGGGCGCGTTCAACCTGATGGGCCCGAAGCACACGGCCGGCTTCGCGATCTTCGCCGCCGTCGGCATGGTGATCATCACGCTGCTGATCGTCGGCTTCGCGATCCCGCAGATCGACTGGCGCAACGTCCAGTGGGGCCGCCTGCTCCACCCGCCGACCGAGATGTGGCAGGGGTTCGTCTACATCGTGCTGGCGCTGTCGGGCGTCGAGGCGATCGCGAACCTGACCGGCGTGATGAAGAAGCCGGTCTTCGCGACGAGCCGGCGGAGCATCTACATCGTGGCCGTCGAGGTCGCGCTGTTCAACCTGCTGCTGGCGGTCGTGATGGTCTCGCTGGCCACGCCGGAGATCGCCGCCGCCGAGGGCGTGCCCACGCTCAGCCGCGAGGCGCACACCGAGGACATGCTCGCGTTCATGGCCCGCGCGTACATCGGCCCCTGGGGCGAGTGGCCGGTCCGCATCCTCGGCGGGCTGCTGCTGCTGAGCGCGACGAACACGGCGATCAACGGCCTGATGAGCATCACGTACGTCATGAGCCGCGACGGCGAGCTGCCCGCGTTCCTCCAGAAGCTCAACGGGTTCGGCGCGCCGTGGGTCGGCGCGATCGTCGCGGCGTCGGTGCCGGCGATCGTGCTGCTGTTCTTCCACGACCTGGAGACGCTCGCGTCGCTCTACGCGATCGGCGTGGTCGGCGCCGTCGCGCTGGACTGCACGCTGGCCGGGCTCCACCCGCGCCTGCGCAAGAGCTGGCGCAAGGCGGTCATCTTCCTGCTCGGCGCGTTCCTCACGCTCGTCTGGATCACGCTGGCGTTCACGAAGATCCCGGCCCTGGTCTTCGTGTCGGTCGTGATGATCGTCGGCCTGGGCCTGCGCCAGCTCACGCTCTGGGCCAAGGCCCGCCGGCCCAAACCCAGCCTGCTGCGGCAGGCGATCATGGAGCAGCTCTCGCCCGAGGCGCTGGCCAAACCCAAGATCCTGCTCGCCACCGCCGGCTCCGACCAGATGGCCGACGCCGCCCTCGAGATCGCCAAGCGCGACGGGGCGGCGCTCGTCGTCACGTTCATCCGCGAGGTCGCGCTGAACTTCCGCGTCGAGGCCGAGTCCCGCCTCACGCTCGAGAGCGACCTGGCGGCGCAGGCGCTGTTCGTCGACTTCCTCGAGCACGGCCACCGGTACGGCGTGCCGATCATCCCCGCCTACGACACCGGCGTGAACTCGGCCGAGCTGATCGCCGAACTGGCGGCGATCCACGGCGCCGACAAGGTGCTGATCGGCTCGAGCCGCCGCGGCGCGATCCACCAGTTCATCAAGGGCAGCTTCCAGCGCAAGCTCGAGGACCTGCTGCCGCCGGAGATCCCCGTGCAAGTGCTGGAGCCCGTCGACCCGCCGCCGACTAAGGCGCGGGCGGCGTGAGCCGCGGCGGCGGCGGCGGGGTGAGTTGGGGTCAGATTGATTGTCCCGCGTTCGCACCGGTGCCACCGCCTGCGCACACGCTGCCCGGTCCGGGCGCGCGCAATGGACCTCGGGGGTCGCTTGCCCGCCCCGGGCGCCGAGCGAATGCGCCCCCCGGGCGACCGTCACCGCGCGGCCGGGGGTCGGCAGACGTCGGTGTACGCGAACACGTCGGTCACGTTCTCCCGATCCGCGTCGCCCAACTCCACCCGTACCTGATGCCGCTCTGACCAAACCTGATACACCCGCGTTATCCGGCCGGGGAAGCGTTTTGAGAGAATGACGACCTCGTCGCCGACGTGGAACGGCGCGCCGTTGCGCGCTTCGATCCGCCGGAGCAACACGCCCAGAAGCAGGCCGCCCGGGAACACGCCCAGCATCGCGCCGAGGCAGGCTGAGACGTTCATAAGCAAGACGGCCGTGTAGAGGTTGCACGCCGAGACGGTGAGCGTCGGCAGGAGGATTGAGCCGGTCCAGACGCAGGCCACGGTCGCGCCGGCCGCGATCAGGAAGTAGATCGGACGGTCGTCGGTGAAAAGAAGTTGCGATCGCGTCGGCTGCATCCGGCCGGGGCCCTCGTTGAGGAACGGATCGTGTTTCCGCTCATCCGGTCGCGACCGACCGAGTTAATCGTCCTGCGCCCGCGCGGTCGATTCACGTTTTCCACGTCGCGTAGCAGCAGGCGGCGGCGACGAACAGGGCGAACAGCAGGGTGCAGTAGAGCCGCAGCATCACGCGGTCGAAGCGGCCGGTGAGGGCGGGGTCGGCGCTGAGGCCGCGGGAGGTACTCCATCCGGCGGGGGATGCTGCCGTGGAGCCAGTTGTGCGCCGACTCGACCGCCTCGTCGAGCGCTCCTCGCCGCATGGGCGGCAACCCGCGGTGGCCGCGGCGGCGGCGGGGGGCCACGGGGATGTTGTTGATGACCGCCACCCGGTGCAGCGCCGACGCGCGAACAGCGTCGCGCCCGTACCGCCCGACGTACGTCGGCGCCGGCGGCGTTTCGGTCGACCCGGCCGCCGCCGCCACGCGGGGGGCGTGTTGATGATGCCGCCGGCGAAGCCGCCCCGGCGGCGCCCGCCCCGATCCGCCGCCGATCCCGCCGCCGATGCCGCCCGCGGCCACTCGACGCGCGCCGCCGACGCCCGCGCCCGGCGACGAGGATCTCGTCGAGGCTCGGCCCCGGCGAGCGGGCCGCCTCCATCGTGCGGGCGGCGTACACGTCGGCCTGGCGGCTCAGCGACGGCTGAGGTAGCCGAACAGGATCAGGAACGCCCCGCCATCCCCAGGACCGACAGCAGCGCCGTCGCCGCCACGCCGTCGCCCACGCCCAGCGGCGTCGCAAGCCCCTCGATCGTCTCGCCGAACACCTGCTCGACGGCGGTCAGCCCGCCGAAGAAGACGACGAAGAAGACGACGAACCACGCCATGTGCCCGTGCACGACGCCCCACCTCGCGCGCGAAGACGGCTTCGATCTGCTCGTCGTCCATCCGCTCCAGCAGCAGGTCCGACAGCAGGATGTACCGCACGCGCGGCACGAGGCCCATCACGGCCGCGTTGCCCATGTTGTTCTGCGTCCGCCAGAGCAGGATGTCGCGGTAGCGCATCCCGGCCCGGCGGCACATCGCCTCGAGCTTGCGCGCAGCGGCGAGTCGGGCAGCGATTCGGTGTGCAGCACGCGGCGCGCCGAATCTCCGGCGCGAAGAAGAAGACCGTGCCCGCCGAGCAGAGCGTGATCAGCAACTCCTCGTACTGCGTCGGCGGCTCGCCGGTCAGGCCGACGATTGCCAGCGCGCCCCCGCGTCGCGCACGAGCAGGATCAGCAGGATCGGTACGATCGTGAACAGAACCTGCATCCGCAGGTTGCTCATGAGGTATTGCGCGACCGTCGGCGCGGGGTAGACCGGCAGGCCCGCCTCGACCTGGATGACGAGGTTCTGCTCGCGCAGCTGGTCGGCGGGGTACTGCGACCACCACAAACCGATCCACGCGAGGAACGCCGGCAGCGTGCCGAGGACGATCCCCCGGCAACTGCATCACCGACATCGGCCCCGCCTCCGCCGTCGGCAGCAGGGCGGCCCAGGCGGCGCGGACGGCGTCGCCCCAGCCGAGGACGACGAACGCCACCGCGAACCAGACCGGCACCGCCGTGCGGGCGGCGAACATCATCTTGTTGAAGCGGTTGAGCTTTCGGTCGAACGTGGCGATCGACACCCGGCGGGCGAGCAGGGCAGCCAGCCGCGCATCGCGAGCACGAGCAGGGCGTAAACGCCCAGGAACACCACGACGCCCGGCAAAGCGCGTCGAGCGGCGCTAAGGCGCCCGCGGCTCTCGGTCCAGGCCATCCAGAGCAGGAAAATCAGCAGGAGCAGGATGCGCGACACAAGCCTTCCGTGAACCGGCGGAACGTCATCGACCAAACCCGCCAGATTATACGATCCGCCGCGCTCGCGCGGCTCGCAAAACGATCGTCCCCGCCCGGAGGGATTGAACCACGGAGACACGGAGACACGGAGAAGGAGAAGGCGAGGATGGAGGATGGAAAGACCGGGATTGGGGAAGACGACGCGTCTCAGCGCACCACATCCTCCATCTTCCTTCCATCAACTCTTCCTACCTCCGTGCCTCCGTGTCTCCGTGGTTCAATCCCTCCCCCTTTTTAGTCCGATAACCGTTCATCCCCCCAGGATTTGCGAAACTACCCAGATTAACAAAAAGCAGGCGTCAAGTTACGCCGATAGGAAGGGGTCGGAGAGAACAGGTCCCCACCCGCAGGAGTGAACGATGATGCGTTTCGAAACCCGCTCGACCAGCAAGACGCAGGACAACGGCTTTGAGCTGAAGATCGCCGGGTCGGACGCGGCCGGCGGGCGGGATCGCCAGGTGCATCGCCGGCACGACCTCGAGCAGCAGTCGATCGAGGTGAAGCGGGTGGACGCCGGCCGCAAGGACGCGGCGATCCTCGGGAAGATCATGGACATCTCGGCCAGCGGCGTGCGCATCCGCACGAGCCGGGCCGACGTCCGCCCGACGGCCAGATCCGCGTCCGCCTCGAGTTGCCGACCTACGCCGGCATCTGCCCGTTCATCGATACGACCGGCACCGAGGCCCAGCCGAAGCGAGTGGACCGGGTGGATGGCCGTCGCCCGCGTGAGCCCGGTCGGCGGCGGCGACGAGGTCGACGTGGCCGGCCGTCTGATCGACATGGACGAGATGGACCGCGGCATGCTCGGCCTGTACCTCGACCCAGCCGATCGCCGCGTAACGCGGCGGGGTTGTCTGTAGGTCCAGCGGCGTGGCCACCCGAGGTGGCCACGCCAGCCACGCCCGAACGCGTGACGTGTGCTGGCCCGCTGGCAGCCCCGTCCCAAAAGAACATTACGCCTCCGAGGCCCGCGGCGGGATTCTGCGGGCCTTCTTTCGTTCGCCCGCCGACTCGCCGCGATCGACCCATTAGTATTGCTGGTCGGGCGGCGGTCATAACGCTCTGATGACCGTACACGCGGTGGGGCTCGCTTCCTGCGGACGCGGCTGCCGTGCGGCGAAACCGCAATCGCCCGTCACGTCGTTCACGTTGCACCGATCAAACCAGAGTCGATCGCTCATGATCCGCGTGAGGATCGGGCAGTGGATGGGGGTTCGTAGGCGGGGTTGGGTAAACCTGACAGGTTAGCGGGGTCACACTCCGCCGGCGTCTGCAATTCGGATCGTCTCACCGAACGTTCATGTGCGCATCTTCAACACGGGACCGTAGTTGAGAAGGGGACGGCCAATTTCAACGGGATTGGCACCCGTTGGGTGCGTTGTTTGCGGAGTGCTATGGGCCAGAACGGAATGGATTCGAAAAAGGAGACACCGATGAAGCCCATTACTTCGTATGTTGCCGCCGCCGCCCTGGCGGTGGGCGGGTTGGCGTTCGCGGGTTGTGAGCGCGAGGAAACGGTCAGCACGACCACGCCGGGCAGGACGACCGTCTACGAAGACCGACCGTCCCGCGAGCGACTCGGCCGACGAGGCCGGCGACCGCATGGAGAACGCGGCCAACCAGGACCGGCAACGACCTCGAGAATGCCGCCGGCAAGACCGGCAACACGCGATCGAGGACGCCGCCAACACCGCCGGCGACAAGATCGGCGACGCCGCCAGCAAGACTGGCGACGCGTTGAAGAACGCGGGCAACAACGTCCGCGACGGCGTGACGCGCGCCACGAACACCGGCACCGCCGCCCCCAACGGCACCGCCGCCGCCCCGGACGCGGAGGACATCCGCGACGTGCTGGCGTCGGTCGTGGAGACGTCGGTGAAGCAGGGGACGTTCGACGACCTCGTCGAGCCGCTTCGTCGACGCCGACCGCAACCGCATCGGCCAGAACAACTTCGCCGAGGGCACCTTCGCCGACCTCGACGCCAAGAGCCAGCAGTTCCTGGCCGACTGGAAGGCGAAGTACGGCGAGGACTTCGACGTCGCCCACATGACCGTGCTGCCCGAGAGCTTCGCCATGATCAAGGAAGGCGAGATCGGCCAGGGCGCCGCAGGCGCGCCGCATCGACGTCAGCACCAACGCCGACGCGGGCACCGCCAAGGTGGACGTCGATAACAAGACCGGCGTCGACTCGCCCGACGACGCGTCGGCCGATTCGAACCGCAACGACCCGGCCGCAACATCGCGACCGTGACGATCAAGGCGGCGCACGGCATGCCGGACTTGCGGATTCCGATGATCCACGAGGCGCCGGACGCCTGGAAGATCGACGTGCCGGACAGCGTGGACGGCCCGAAGCTGAAGGCGAACGTCATGAAGCACCTGACGGCCGTCGCCGGCGACAAGGCCAAGTGGCCGGCCGAGAAGACGCAGGCCTACCAGCTCGTCAGCCACCACATGCTGGCCGCCGTGCTCGGCCAGGAATAAGACACCAACTGCGGAGTTGGAACGAGGCCGGGCGTCCGCCGCGACGCCCGGCTTTTTTGTTGCGCGGGCAAGGCGTGCAATAAGCTATGTGATTCATGTAGATACAGTGACTTTTCGCTACGTTGGATCGAGCGTCGTCACGTCCCAGCCCTTGCCTCCGCCGACGTGCCGGCCATACCGCCACTGAGCTGGTTCTGCCGCCGCCATTCCCGCTTCGCACGGGCGGGGCAGGGCGTCCGCGACCATGTCGTTGAACTGGGATGAACGCTTTCGCCCGCGCTGATCTCGATACACTTCTCACCCGCACCATGGCCGCGTCGCGCATCACGATCCTCCCGACGAGCCGATCGCCACGATTCGGCCCGAGGTCTACGGGCACTTCGCCGAGCACCTCGGCGCGTGCGTGGACGGCGGATCTGGGTGGGGGAGAACTCGTCGATCCCCAACACCGGCGGCATCCGCACCGACTTGCTCGAGGCGCTGCGTCAACTCCGCGTCCCGGTGCTGCGCTGGCCCGGCGGCTGATACTCCGACGACTACCACTGGGAGGACGGCGTCGGCCCGCGAAGGGACCGGCCGCGGCGCGTGAACCTGTGGTGGGGGCACAACGTCGAGAGCAACGCGTTCGGCACGCACGAGTTCCTCCGCCTCTGCGGCTTCCTCGGCGCGCGGCCGTACCTCGCGGGCAACGTCGGCAGCGGCACGCCCCGCGAACTGCGCGACTGGATGGAATACTGCAACTTCGCCGGCGACAGCACGCTCGCCCGCCGGCGGGGGGCCAACGGCTCGCCCCGGCCGTTCGACGTGCGCTACTGGGGCGTCGGCAACGAGAACTGGGGCTGCGGCGGCAACTTCTGCCCCGAGGACTACGCCCGCGAGTACAAGCGCTTCGCCACCTACCTCACCGGCTTCGGCACCGAGCCGTGCCTCATCGCCTGCGGCCCCGACGGGAACAAGACGGACTGGACCCGCCGGTTCCTCACCAAGTTCCACTCGACGCCCGATCACTTCAACCGCCGCCTCGGCGCCGTCGCCGCCCACTATTACTGCGGCACCGCCGGCCCGAGCGCGACGCAGTTCAACGTCTACGAGTGGTACGAGTTGCTCTACAAGGCGACGCTCGTCGAGCGACTCATCGTCGACCAGCGCGCGGTCCTCGACGAGTTCGACCCGCGGCGGCAAGTCGGGCTCGTCATCGACGAGTGGGGCACGTGGCACCTGCCGACGCCGGGCGCGACGAAGCTGTGGCAGCAGAACACGCTGCGCGACGCGCTGGCCGCCGCCATCACGCTCGACGCGTTCAACCGTCACGCCGACAAGGTCGTGATGGCGAACGTCGCGCAGATCGTGAACGTGCTCCAGGCGATGATCCTCACCGACGGCGACCGGATGCTGCGGACGCCGACGTACCACGTGTTCGACCTGTACCAGCACCACCAGGGGGCGACGGCGGTGCGGACGGAGTTCGAGTCGGAGGCGGCGTCGTTCACCATGGCCGGAACTCGGCAGCAAATGCCGACCCTCTCCGGCTCGGCCTCGGTCGCTGGTGGCGTCCTGACCCTCAGCGTCGTCAACGCCCACGCCACCCTCCCCGCCAACACAATCCTAAACCTCCGCGGCGGCTGGCGGACGGGGCGGGCCGAGGTGGCGACGCTGACGGCCGGGGGACTCAACGCCCACAATACGTTCGACGAAACTGATGCCGTCGCACCGGACCGGCAGATATTGGATGTAGAGGTGGAGGAGGGCGCCGACGGCTGGCGGCAGGTGCTGCCACCGGCAAGCATTACCGTCCTTCGCATCGGCGTTCGATAACCGGGCCGCCGGGCACCTGATCGCGGGTTGTGGCCGTCGGCGCCGTCGCCTAGCATCGGACCGTTCGCCCGCGGGGGGGGAAGGAGGGCGGTCAACGCCGCGATTTGAGCAGTTCGCGTGTCGACGGGCCCGATCGCCGATGAGAGGCTCACGGCGTGAGATGGGCCGGCTCGTGTACGTGACGCGGCGAGGTGCCCCTCACCCCAACAGCTGTCCCCACGACTAGAGGGGAGAGCGGACCGAAGCGCGACGAAAGTCGCGTGCAGTCGGAAATCGTCACCGCGCCGCTCGTGCGCCGGCGGCGGCCACGGAACCAGGGAGAAGCGTTGCGCCTTTCGTTCGTCGTCGATCGATGCGGACTCGCCCTCGTCGTCGCCCTCACCGTCGTCGCGCTCGCGCGCCCGGCGTCAGCGGGCACGATCCGTCACGACCGGACGCCGCAGGCGTACCTCGACCTCGCCGCCGCCCCGGTCTACGCCAGCGCGGGGCGGGTGGACGTCACGTCGGCCGAGCCGTCGTTCGTCGGGTCCGGCACGCTCATCGACGACAACTGGGTCCTGACCGCCGCCCACCTGCTCGACGGCGCCGCCAGCAGCGCGCGGTTCAACGTCGGCGGGCGCGAGTACATGTCCGACGGCTGGGTCGTTCACCCGAGGTGGAACGGCGACCCGCGGCGCGGCAACGACATCGCGCTCGTGCGCCTCGCCGACCCGGTGGCCGGCGTGACGCCGACCGGCATCTACCGCGGCCGCGACGAGTTCGGGCAGACCGGCGTCTTCGTCGGCAACGGCCGCACCGGCAACGGCCAGACCGGCGCCAACGCCTACGACGGACTCACCCGCGCCGGGCAGAACGTGATCGACGGCATGTCGGTCGGGCGCAGGAAGATCTACACGACGCGGCTCGCGCGCTCGGCCCGCATCTTCGTCGTCGACTTCGACAACCCCGACCGCCCCGGCGACAACGTGGTCGGCGCCGCGGAGCCGACCGAACTCGAACTGCTCATCAGCCAGGGCGACAGCGGCGGCGGCGTGTTCCTCGACACGCCGGCCGGGCCGCTCGTCGCCGGCATCCACTCTTACGGCGAGGCGCCCGTCGGCGCCGACGACTCGGGCTACGGCGACGTCACCGGCCACACCCGCGTGTCGGCGTACGCGAACTGGATCGCCAAGACGATGCGCCGCGACCGCGTCAGCCCCTACTCCGCCGCCGCCAGCGCCCGCGCGCTGGCGTTCGCCCGCTCGTTCGAACTCGATGCTACGCTCACCGGCCTGTCCCTCGGCGACGTCGCCGCCGGTGGCGAGGCGTCGGCCGCGTCGCCCCTCGCCGCCGCCGCCCCCGTCCCCGAGCCCACCGGCGCCGCCGCGCTGCTCGTGCTCGTCGCCGCCGCCGCGAGTCGCCGGTTTCGCCGCGGGTGTTAGACCATCGTGCGCGCGATCGCGTAGCGACATCGCTCGGGGGGAACCGTGGGAGCAAGCTCCCACGGCGTTCGAAGGCGTTTCACGGGCAACGCAATCACCGTCATCCTCCGCGCTGCGAAGGATCTCCCGCAATTCTCGCCGGAACTGCGCGGGATTTTCCGCCGCGCTCAGGATCATCACGCCTGCCGCTCGCAGAACGTTTCGTGGTCGTCTGAGAAACTCCCCAGCCGGTCCCGTCGCCCGCATCCATCATCTTCCCGCTGATCCGAGCTGCGCGGCGAGGGACGGCCGTCGATTGCGGGCTCCCCATTCCGTCCGCTCAATCCCGTGCCTTCGCAGAAAGATCCGGTCGCCGGCGTTGCGGGACTGAGGAATCCACCTACGGCCTCATTTCTTTTTCATGAAGTCGCGCCTGCGACTGTTGAAGCCCCTCGGGCTGGCCGAATTGAGGAGGAGTCGACTCCGCCGCGCGCGGCATCGGTCGGCGCGGGGCTGTTGTATCGCCGCCGCGCCTCGACTTCTTCCCGGACCCCAGGAATTCGCCACCCGATGTTTCTCTCGCCCGCCACTCGCGCCGCCCACTCCGACGGCCCCGGCCACGCCGCGCCGCGGCTGTCGCTCGTCCCGTCCGGCCCCGATGCGCCCGCCGACGACGGCCGCATCGATGACGCGTCCGCCGACGGCGGGCCGCTGCGCCGCCAGATGGGGCTGATCACGCTCGCGTGGGTGTTCGGCGGCGTCTGGATGGCGGCGGTGAACGGGTCGCCGGCGACGCAGTTCCTGCGGGGCCTCGGCGCGACGAATTTCCAGTTCGGGCTCATGGCGGCGCTGCCGTTCCTCGCGTCGCTGTTGTCGGTCCCGGCAAGCCTCCTCATCGAGCGCACCGGCCGCCGCAAGACGCTGTTCCTCGTCGTGCTGTACGTCCAGCGGCTGATGTGGTTCCCGATCGCGCTCGTGCCGGTCTGGATCGCCGGCCGCGGCGGGCCCGAAGCGGGCGGGTGGGCGGTCGCCGCGTTCCTCGTGCTCGTGTTCCTGATGCACGCCAGCGGCGCGGTCGGCGGGCCGGCGTGGGTGAGCTGGATGGCCGACGTCGTGCCGCCGCGCCTGCGCAGCCGCTACTTCGCGCGGCGGCGGCAGTGGGGGATCCCGCTGGCGATCGCGTCGGCGCTGCTCGTCGGGTTCATCCTCGACCGCCAGGCCGCGCCGGGCCACGACGGCGCCGCCGTGCTGCGGTGGTGCGCGATCATCTTCATGGCCGCGGCGGTCTTCGGCACCGTCGACATCGCGATGTTCCACTTCGTGCCCGAGACGCCCAATCCGCCCAAGCGCGGCGGCGGGCTGCTCCGCGCGATGGCGACGCCGCTCCGCGACGCGCGGTTCCTCTGGTTCGCCGGGTTCGTCGCCACGCTGACGTTCGCGGTCAGCTTCATGAACCAGTTCGTCACGCTCTACCTCCAGGAGCGCGTCTACGTCGGCCCCCGCGCCGCGTCGTTCGGCAGCGGCGCGCAGTGGATGCTCGTCGTGATGCCGATGCTCGCGCAGCTCGTCGTGCTCGGCGCCTGCGGCCTGGCCGCCGAGCGCATGGGCAAGAAGCCGCTGCTCGTGCTGGCGGGGCTGGGAATGGTGCCGGTGGCGGTGGGGTGGTGCGCGGTCGGGCCGTCGAACGTCTGGCTCGGGTACGTGCTGTCGGCGGCGGGCGCGGCGCTGTGGACCGGCGTCGAGGTCGCGAACTTCAACATGGTGATCGAGATGTCCGCCGGCGACGGCGACGAGGGCGGCGGGGGGAAGGGCGGCAGCGCGTACGTCGCGGTGAACACCGTCGTCGTCAACGTCGCCGGCTGCCTCGGCGGGCTGGCGGCGGGGCTGATCGCGCAGGCGCTGGCGACGTGGAACTGGACGCCCGCGTGGGGCTTCAAGACCTTCACGTTCTACGACACGCTGTTCGTCCTGAGCGGCGTGCTGCGCCTGGCCGCCGTGGTGGTGTTCCTGCCGTTCATCCACGAGCCGACCGCCCGCCGCACGCGCGAGACGCTCCGCTTCGTCGCCGCCGCAGTCTCCGCCGGCTTCGCCCGCGCCGCGGTGGAGCCGTTGCGTCTCGCCGCCCGCGCCCGAACGGCGCAGCGCCGCCGCGGACCGATTGCGCCCGCCGCCCCCGCGCGCCCGGCCCCGGCGCGACGGGCGGCGTAGCCGTCGGTCGCGATCGCCCATGTGGATTCGCGCACGCGCTCCGGGGCGAGGGCGGCGGAGAAGGGCTCCCGCAACCGCGTGCCGCCCGCGGCGGGAGACGTTCACCCAACGCTGTCGCCCGAGAGGGGCGACGTTCGTCGAGCGGGCGGGCGCGTTTCGCGCGGCTGCGGTGAGATCCGTCACGACCCGTCGAGGACGTAGCGAGTAAAGAACTCGGCGTTTCCCTGAATCGCCGAGCCCTCCACATAAACCAGATATTCGCATGACCGGACCGGTCGCGTCCGCGCCCGGGAACGTGTCGCTCGCCCGACCGCCGGCCGCGCGACACGACGCGTGGGAACCAGCCCCGCGTCGCGTCGGGGCGATGCGTGCCCGCCACCCCGGCCGTCTCGGCGCACGGCCACTGCACCTCGCGCGTGAATCCCGAGTCATACCGCCCGCTTCTTCACCACCGAAGCAATTTTCGCCGGCGCGCATTGTCCCGGACGCGCCGGAAAATCGGCGACCTCTCGGCGGCGGCAAGCGTATCACTTCCCGTCGGCTCGTGTTCGCCCTTCGCCGGCTTGACACTTGGGCCGAAGCAGGTAGTTTAGTACCCCTTCCGGCGCCTAGCCGCAGGGAGAGTAGAAGCACCTTTAGCTCAATTGGATAGAGCGTCGGTCTACGGAACCGAAGGTTCCAGGTTCGAGCCCTGGAAGGTGCATTGTACACAACTCACGCCGGACGCTAGACTAGCGTACCTGTCCGCGTAGGGCAGAGCGGCCCCAGAACCCGAGGCAAAAACGGTAAATACCGTTTTTCGCCGCCGGTCCGGAGGCACGCTCGCCCATGAACAAGCTCACCCACCGAAACCCCAAGTACCGACACCACCGTGCGTCCGGCCAAGCCCTCGTCTCGATCGAGGGCCGCGACTTCTACCTCGGCCCCCACGGCACCAAGGCCAGCCGCGCCGAGTACGACCGCGTGATTAGCGAGTGGCTCGCGGCCGGGCGGCGGCTGCCGAGCCGCGACTCTGACTTTCGCGTCGTGGAACTCGTCGCGGCGTTCTGGAAGCACGCCCAGGCGCAGCACGGCCGCCCCGGCGCCCACCCCGGCGAGCTCGGGTCGTACAAGCTCGCGCTCCAGTACCTCAAGAGGCTGTACGGCACGACGCCGGCCGCGGAGTTCGGGCCGCTCGCGCTCAAGGGCGTGCGACAGTCGATGGTCTCCGCCGGCTGGTGCCGGAACTACGTCAACCGCCAAGTCTCCCGCGTCAAGCAGGTGTTCAAGTGGGGCGTGGCCGAGGAGATGGTGCCGGCGTCGGTGCACCACGCGCTGACGGCGGTGGACGGCCTTAAGGCCGGCCGCGGCGGCGCGCGCGAGACTGAGCCGGTGCGGCCGGTCCCGGACGCGCACGTCGAGGCGGTGCGGCCGGTGCTCTCGCCGGTCGTGCGCGCGATGGTCGACCTTCAGCTGCTCACCGGGATGCGGCCCGGCGAGGTCTGCGCCATGCGCGGCGCCGACGTCGACACGAGCGGACGGCTGTGGCTGTACCGGCCGGCGCGGCACAAGACGGCGTACCGCGGCCACGAGCGCACCGTCTATCTCGGCCAGCGCTGTCAGGACCTGATCCGGCCGTTCCTGCGGGCCGACCTGTCCGCGCCGCTGTTCAGCCCGAGGGAGTCCGAGGCGAGGTCGAGCCGCTCAGCGAGCGGCTTACGATACGGCACCTCGACGA
>JAUJNJ010000276.1 GCA_030448225.1 Phycisphaerae bacterium | reverse complement strand
ACACCGAACCTTACACTCTTTCCCTACCCGCCGCTCGTCCGATCGGGTCGAACAGCGCGCGGCGGAAGACCGCCGCCGGCTGCGCGAAGCCGAGCGTCCCGTAGCGCGCCAGCCGCGCCGCCAGCGCCGGCGGCGCGGCGCGGTAGGCGTAGAGGAAGCGGCCGAACTCGTCGACGAAGTCGGCGTCGCCGTACACGACGTCCGCGCCGGCCTGCGCGCCTCGGGCGAGGAGCCGGGCGTAGGCGTCGGGGTAGACGACGTCGTCGGAGTTGACGTAGGTGACCCACGGCAAGGCGGTGAGGCTGCGCATCCCGGCGTTGACGGCGCGGTACAGGCTGCCGGGCGGCTCGTAGACGACCGGGACGTCCCACCGCCGGCACAAATCGAGCGTGCCGTCGGTCGACCCGCTGTCGGCCACGACGATTTCCACGTCGACGCCACGCTGGGCGCGCAGGCCGAGCAGCGTCCACTCGAGGAACGCGGCGCTGTTCAACGTCGGGATCACGACGCCGATGCGGGGCTTGTCCATCGTCGAAGGTTCCTCGGGCGGCCTGGAATCCTACCGGTCGCGGCCGCGATAATCGACGTGCCGCAGCACGCGGCGCACCTGATGCCGCGGACGATGAAGAAATGCAACCGCGGAGACACGGAGACGCGGAGGCGGACGCGGAGACGGAGAAAGGTGAGGATGGAAAGTCGGCGGATGGAAGACGAAGGAAGACGGACGCGGCTTATGGTCTTCCGCCATCCGCCATCCGCCATCCGCCATCCTCGCCCTCCGTCCCACCCCCGCGTCTCCGTGCCTCCGTGGTTCTGTTGCTTCTCGGTTTTTGACGCGCTCAATCCGTCTTCTCCTCCGACCTCAGCGTCTCCGCGGCTCGGCGGTTGCATTTCATCCGCCGCGGGCGCGCCAGGCCCAGCCCCGCCTTTGAGGTTTCGGCGGGAATCCCCATAATCGCGCGACCCCGACCCGCCCGGTCCGCGACGCGCGGCGGCGGGCGGGCCCCGGACATTTTTCGGCGCGGAAGCGAAACGCAGGGAGTACACGACATGGCGGCCGGCGACACGATCACGATTTCCAACGGCAAGCTCACCGTCCCCGACCGCCCGGTCGTCCCGTTCATCGAGGGCGACGGCACCGGCCCGGACATCTGGCGCGCCAGCGTCCGCGTGTTCGACGCCGCGGTCGCGAAGGCCTACGGCGGCAAGCGCCAGATCCAGTGGAAGGAAGTGCTCGCCGGGCAGAAGGCGTTCGACCAGACGAAGAACTGGCTGCCCGACGAGACGGTCGAGGCGTTCCAGAAGTACCTCGTCGGCATCAAGGGCCCGCTCACCACGCCGGTCGGCGGGGGCATCCGCTCGCTGAACGTCGCGCTGCGGCAGATGCTCGACCTCTACGTCTGCCTCCGCCCGGTCCGCTACTTCACCGGCGTGCCCAGCCCCGTGAAGCACCCCGAGAAGGTCGACATGGTGATCTTCCGCGAGAACACGGAGGACATCTACGCCGGCATCGAGTACGCCGGCGGCACCCCCGAGGCGCAGAAGGCGCTGGACTTCCTGCAGCAGAACTTCCCCAAGGAGTTCAAGAAGGTCCGCTTCGGCACCGCCGAGGCAACGGCCGCGTGGAACAAGACGATCGGCTCGAACGAAGCGTCGACGGTGGAGGTGGGCATCGGCTTCAAGCCGGTGAGCAAGGTCGGCACCGAGCGCCTCGTCCGCAGCGCGATTCAGTACGCCCTGAAGCACAAGCGCAAGAGCGTCACGCTCGTGCACAAGGGCAACATCATGAAGTTCACCGAGGGCGGCTTCCGCGACTGGGGCTACGGCCTGGCCAAGCGCGAGTTCGGCGCCGTCGAGATCGACGGCGGCCCCTGGTGCAAGCTGCCGGGCGGCATCGTCATCAAGGACGCGATCGCGGACATCACGCTCCAACAGGTGCTGACGCGCCCCGAGGACTTCGACGTGATCGCCACGCTCAACCTCAACGGCGACTACCTCTCCGACGCGCTGGCCGCACAGGTCGGCGGGATCGGCATCGCGCCCGGCGGCAACGTGAACTACGTCACCGGCCACGCCGTCTTCGAGGCCACCCACGGCACCGCCCCGAAGTACGCCGACCAGGACGTGGTCAACCCCGGCAGCGTGATCCTCTCCGGCGTCATGATGCTCGAGTACATGGGATGGCAGGAGGCCGCGGACCTGATCCTCAAGGGCCTGGAATCCGCGATCGGCGGCAAGACCGTCACCAACGACTTCGCCCGCCTCATGGAGGGCGCGCAGAAGGTCAAGTGCAGCGAGTTCGCGAGCGACATGATCAAGCACATGTGACCCTCGTTTCGCGGAGACCGAAGATCGACACCCG
>JAUJNJ010000275.1 GCA_030448225.1 Phycisphaerae bacterium | reverse complement strand
TCTTGTCGTGGCTGCCGTACTCCTCGGCCTTCTGCGCCATGAGCCCGACGTTCGGCGTCGTGCCCATCGTCGTCGGGTCGAAGGCGCCGTGCTGCTTGCAGTGCTTCACCGTCTCGTCGTAGAGCGCGGCGTAGGAGCTGTCGGGGATGACGTACTTGGTGTCCTGGAGCTGGTCGTCGGCGTTCCACATCTGCCCGGAGCTGCGGATCGCGGCCGGCATGGACGCGTCGATGATGACGTCGCTCGGGACGTGCAGGTTCGTGATGCCGCGCGTCGAGTCGACCTGCGCGAGCCCGGGGCCGGTCTCGTAGGTCTTCGCGATCGCGTCCTCGATCGCCTTGCGCGTGCCCTCGGGGAGCTTCTGGAGGTCCGACAGGACGCCGCCGAGCCCTTGGTTCGGGTCGGCGCCGACCGAGGCGAGCTCGTCGGCGTACTGCGCGAAGACGTCGGCGAAGAACTGCTTCACCACGTGACCGAAGATGATGGGGTCGGAGACCTTCATCATCGTCGCCTTGAGGTGCACCGAGAACAGGACGCCCTGCTCCTTCGCGTCGGCGATCTCGCGGGCGAGGAACTGCTCGAGCGGCGTCTTGCGCATGACCGCTGAGTCCACGATCTCGCCGGCCAGGACCCGAACGCCGTCCTTCAGCACCGTGGTCGCGCCGTCGCCGCCGACGTGCTCGATGCGCAGCGTGGTCGCCGCGGGGACCGTCACGGACGTCTCGGAGTGGCGGAAGTCGCCGTCGCTCATCGTCGCGACGTGCGACTTCGTGTCGGGCGACCAGGCCCCCATCGAGTGCGGGTGCTTCTGGGCGTAGCTCTTCACCGACGCGGGCGCCCGCCGGTCGGAGTTGCCCTCGCGCAGCACGGGGTTGACCGCGCTGCCCTTGACCGTGTCGTACGCCGCGCGCGCCTTCTTCTCCTCGTCGGTCTGGGGGTTCTCCGGGAAGTCCGGAACCGCGAACCCGGCCGCCTGCAGCTCGGCGATCGCGGCCTTCAGCTGCGGGATCGACGCGCTGATGTTGGGCAGCTTGATGATGTTGGCAGCGGGCGTCTTGGCCAGCTCGCCGAGCTCGCCGAGCGCGTCGGGATGCAGGTCGAACGCCGCGAGCACGCGCGCCGCGAGCGAGATGTCGCGCGTCTCGACGCCGACGCCGGCCTTGTCGGCGTAGGCCTGCAGGACCGGCAGCAGCGAGTGCGTGGCGAGCGCCGGCGCCTCGTCGGTGTAGGTGTAGATGATCTTCATTTCGGCCATCAGATCAGGCCCAGCTCGCGCACCGCGTCGCGCTCCTCGACGAGCTCGGCGACCGAGGCGTCGATCTTGCCGCGGGAGAACTCGTCCACGTCGAGGCCCTGGACGATCTCCCAGCTGCCACCCTTCGACGTCACCGGGAACGACGAGATGATGCCCTCGGGCACGCCGTACGAGCCGTCGGACATGATCGCGGCCGAGGTCCAGTCGTCCGCGGGCGTGCCGTTGACCCAGTCGTAGACGTGGTCGATCGCCGCGTTGGCGGCCGACGCCGCGGACGACGCGCCGCGCGCCTCGATGATCGCGGCGCCGCGCTTGGCGACCGTCGGGATGAACGTGTCCTCGAGCCAGCCGCGGTCGCCGACGACCTCCTCGACCGGGCGGCCGCCGATCGTCGCCTGGCTCCAGTCGGGGTACTGCGTCGCGGAGTGGTTGCCCCAGATCGTCAGGTGGCGGATGTCGTTGACGCTGCTGCCGGTCTTCTTGGCCAGCTGCGACAGCGCGCGGTTGTGGTCGAGGCGGGTCATCGCGGTGAAGCGGCTGCCCGGGATGTCGGGGGCGTGGGACGCAGCGATCAGCGCGTTGGTGTTGGCCGGGTTGCCGACGACGAGGACCTTGATGTCGCTGGCGGCGCCGGCGTTGAGCGCCTCGCCCTGCGGCTTGAAGATGCCGCCGTTGGCCGACAGCAGGTCGCCGCGCTCCATACCGGCGGTGCGCGGACGGGCACCGACGAGCAGGGCGACGTTGGCGCCGTCGAACGCCTGCCGGGCGTCGGCCGTGATGTCGATGCCCTCGAGCAGCGGGAAGGCGCAGTCGTCGAGCTCCATCGCGGTGCCCTCCGCCGCCTTCAGCGCCGGCTCGATCTCCAGAAGGCGCAGGCGCACGGGCTTGTCCGGCCCGAGCAGACCGCCGGCGGCGATGCGGAACAGCAGGGCGTAGCCGATCTGGCCGGCCGCGCCGGTGACGGTGACGTTGACGGGAGTGGGCATCGGGGGGAGCTCGCTTCCTCGGGACGGCGCGATCGACCGCGCCAGGCTACGAGGTGCGTGCCGGCACGGACTCGCCGGGGCGGGCGCCGGCTGCCGCCCGCGGTGGTCTGCTTCGTGCGGTCG
>JAUJNJ010000274.1 GCA_030448225.1 Phycisphaerae bacterium | reverse complement strand
GAAGCTTTTAATCGTTTGCGCGGCCCTATCGCAGCTGTTGTGGGTCGCGGTGTGCGGGCTGTGGCTGCGGAGTTACTGCGTCTCCGACCTAGTGCGGAAAGTTTGGATCGACGCGCGAGCACCCGACGTGGCGCGGATGGTGCGGGCCGCGTCATGGCGGGGCCACGTCGTTCTGGGCGCTGGTAAGTTCCACGTTCCGCCGCACGGTCCTTACGATATTGACAATATGCCGGACGGTCGGTGGGAGTGGACTACGCGAGACCCTGCGGACCGGCCTCCGTTTAACCCGGCGACGCTATTGCCTCGTTACGGGTTCGCTTACGTGGAGCAGCCGTCCTTCACTCAACACGACCCGAATTCCGCGTACGGGACGTTTTATGGTCGGTCACGCACGGTTGTTCTTCCGTACTATGCCGTCTTTGGCGTCCTCGCTCCAGTTCCCGTCGTCTGGCTGTGGAAGAATTGGCGGGTCAGGGTTCGATCACGCAAGGGCGCTTGCAGCAGTTGCGGCTACGACCTCCGCGCGAGTCCGGAGCGATGCCCTGAGTGCGGCACGGTGCCGGGCGACCGGCCGCCGCATAACCCGCCAATGCACCGGACCGGGCCGGCGGTATAGTTTCTGTCGGTCGAACACGGCTCGGCGCCGGCCCGGCCGGTGATCGGCCCTACGTTATGCGGCAGAAGCTCGCGCGCATTCTGAAGTGGTTCGAGCGACACGCCGGTTGGACGGCGCTTGTTTCGCTAGCCGCGTGCGTTTTTATCGTGAGGCTCTGGTGGTTGGGCGATCTCGCGCTGTGGCGCGACGGCCGGGTTTGCGACGTCGGAGTATGCTTGATCGACGCGGGCGGCGATGGTCCGCCCGCCCGGCGATGCGACGTGGTAGGCCGGAGCGGGCGATGCGAGTTGACGCCGGGCTCGCGCGTCGAGACCCTCGCCGCCGCCGTCGGCAACGGGCGGCTCGACGGACGGGATGGCGATCCGGTCTGGACGTTCCGCCTCGGGGCGTTCGAGATGACGGCGGAGTGCGGATCGGATGGTACCCTGCGTTACCTCCACTACTTCGCCGTCTAGCCCTGTTGTCGTCAATCGTGCGGCGAGGGCGGCGGCGGGATAACCAAACGTTGCAGCTGACCGGGCGGGCGTCGCGGTCCTTGTGATTCCAACGCGGCTCGGTGCCCGCCCGGCCGCTGAACGTCGGTCCGTTATCCCGCCGCGCGGACGCCGCGTTGGACGGCAACTCAGATACGCAACTACACCCGAGGAGCCATGCGTCGAGTCCTCCTGATCGTGGCGTTCGTGAGTGCCACCGCATGGTTCATGCTCGTGGAAGCCGTCGCGCTTTTGATGAGCACTGGCCTCGCCGACGAGCCTGGCGATACCAACGGCTTCAGGCGCTTTCTCCGGATCTCCCTGTTCGCGCTTCCTGGGCTCGCGGTCATGATTGCCTGCGGGATCCCGCTCTTCCGCAACCGACGTCCGGAGCAACGAGGATTTCCCGTAACGCCCACGCAGGGGTCTGAAGGCGCTCCCCCGCGTGCTTGATGGTTCACGTTCTACGCGGGCTCGCCATCGCCCTACGGGAGCCAATGTTATTCGCCAGTCGGCGGGCGAGGCGGCTCACGTCGTCACCTTCTGGGCAGCAACTGTACCGCATTCCGGGCAGCGCCCGGGGCTGGCGCGGAGGTCGTAGCCGCAGGCCGAGCACCTCGCCGCTGCGCATCGCTCGCGGCGGACGCGCTGCCGCCGGCAGTGGAGGAGGTAACAGCCGAGAGACAAAGATGCGGGCAGCAATGCCAAGACGAAGCCGTCCATTTGCCAGTGTCGCAGCTTCGGCCGAATTAGTATCGGTTTCGGGCCCGAGCGACCGCCCCCAAACCATGCGCTGTCTTGCGCAATCCAGGCCTCCATCGCTGCCTCGCGCTCCGGCAAGTTGCCGATGCGCCAAGACGCGGGCGTGGTCGGTCGGCACGACGTCGGCTTGGCCGACCAGCAACTCGCCGTTGTGGCACCCGCGGATGCACGCCTGGACCCGCTCAACTCGAGGGCCGCCCCGTTGTGGCCCATGCCGGGGGCCGGTCCATCCACCCCTACTGGGCCGCGCGGGCGGTCCTACTCCTGGTCCTGCGGGGCCGGTTCTCGTGCGGCGAGTTCGCCGGCCAGCCGGTCGCCGACCGCGTGCGGCGGGTCGCGTTCCCGGGGCTGGGCACGGGCGTCGGCGGGATCCCGCCGGCCGCATGCGCCCGGCAGGTGCGGGCCGCTGTGGAGGACTTCGTGCTGGGCCGGTTCACGTTCCCAGGCTCGACGCTTCAAGCCCGCAAGCGTCACGACCGTTTGGTCGGCGAGGACGCCTAACCCGCCGCGCACGGATGC
>JAUJNJ010000273.1 GCA_030448225.1 Phycisphaerae bacterium | reverse complement strand
TCCCCCGAGCCCACCATCGACACCGGCCTCCGCGCCGCCCAGAGCGCGCTCGACGACCTCGGCCGCAACAGCTACTTCGAGCAGGCCAACCTTAGCGCAAAGCTCGACCAGCTCGGCGCCCGGGTCGGCGAACTCGACACCGCCCGCGGCGCGATGCACCAGGGCGTGGTGGCCGACGCGGTGGGGCTCATGAGCCAGGTGATCGGCGGGATGTCCGACGTGCTGAACCAGCGCGTCGACCAGCAGAACACTACCGCCCCGGCCGCCCCTGCGGGCGGCGCCGGCGACACCGCCCCCGGCGCAAACGGCGGGGCGGGCGGCGCCGCGCAGTAAGCGCCTATCCGGACTACCTCCGGGACCGCCACTTGCGGCTTAGCTCGCCACCCCTCGGACCGGTTTTCCCCATAAGACCTCAACCGGAGGAAGCGACCGACATGGGCTGGACCTCCTTGTGCGAAGTCGGCGAGCTCACCGAGGGCCTCGGGAAGTACGTCGAGGTCGGCGGCTTCCAACTGGCCGTATTCCTGGACGACGGCAAGCCCCACGTCATCGACAACTACTGCCCCCACGCCGGCGGCAACCTCGCCGGCGGATACCTCGACGAAGGCTGCGCCGTCTGCCCTTGGCACCACTGGGCCTTCCGCCTCGACAACGGCGAACTCCGCGACATGCCCGGCGTCACCCTCACCACCTACAGGGTCCGCCACCTCGAACGCGACGGCAAACCGACGCTGATCCAGGCCGACCTGCCGATCTACTGAGAGTGCTTGGTCAACGCGAAGTCGCGAAGGCGCGAAGGTGGGATGGAACGATCGCGTTAGCGCGCGGGCCAGTTCTTCGATGTGGTTCGTATCACTCGAGGTAGTAGCGGGCCAACGTTCGGTAGCGGGGCGACACTTCGCACCTTCGCGTTTAGCTCTTCTTCTGCTCCGGCAGAGGCAGTTCGCGCAGCCGAACGCGCTTCACCTCGGCCGTGGTGGCGAAGGTCGCGAGGCCGAGGGGGCGGCTGGGGCCGACCTCCAGGCGGATGTCGACCCGCTTGCCCTTGATGTCGGCGTCGATCAGCGGCTCGCCGTCGAGCCACACCTGGATGCGGTCGGGCTCGACGCGGACGCGGGCGGTGTACCATTGGCCCTTCTTGAACTTCATCACCTTGCGCGTGGCGTTGTCGTTGGCGTCCTCGCCGTCGAGGCTGGAGATGCCGCAGACCGACCCGCCCCAGCCGCCGAGGATCAGCGAGGCATGCGAGTCGCCGACCGGGAACGTCAGACCGACGAAGAAGTCGGTGCCGGCGACCCGCCGGGCCTCGACCTCGACCTCGTAGTTGGTCTTGGGCACGTCGCCGGTGTAGGTGACGCCGGAAAGGCGGTCGGCCATGGGGATGGTGAGGGTCCCGTCGGCGACGGTGGCCTCGGGTTCGCCGCCGTAGCCCGACTGCCGCCAGCCTTCGAGCGACTTGCCGTCGAACAGGTCGGTCCAGCCGGCATCGTCCGCTTCGGGGTGTTCATCGGGCGCGTCGGCCGCGCCGAGGAGGGTACACGTCAGCAGCAACGCCAAGGCAAGCAGTGGGGCGGATCGGTTTCGCATGTGAAAGATTGTACCGCGGCGCGTGCGGGCTCGTTTGTCATCACGAACGGAGACGGGTCACCGGCATCGCGTCGCTACGCGACGAGGTACTGCACGCTGAAGCAGTCCTCGCCGTCCGTCCATACCTTCCGGGCCGTGAACCCCGCCGCCGCGGCGAGGCGCGCGAACTCTGCCGGGGCGTACTTATAGGAGTTCTCGGTAAACACGCTCTCGCCCTCGGCGAACTCCACCACCGTAGGGCCGACGGTCACCTGCTGCGCCCGGCGGCTGACGAGGTGCATCTCGACGCGCCCGCGGCGGGGGTTGTAGAACGCGTAGTGGGCGAAGGCGGCGAGGTCGAAGTCGGCGCCGAGCTCGCGGTTGAGGCGCGCCAGCAGGTTCAGGTTGAACGCCGCCGTCACGCCGCGGGCGTCGTTGTAGGCGGCGTGCAGGAGGGCGGGGTCCTTCTTGAGGTCGACCCCGATCAGCAGCCCGCCGCCCGGGCCGCAAACGCGGGCCATGCCCCGCAGGAACTCGAGGGCGTCGGGCGGCTCGAAGTTGCCGATGGTGGAGCCGGGGAAGTAGACGACCCGCCGGGCCGGCCGCTTCGCCGGGGTTGGCAGGTGGAACCGGGCGGTGTAGTCCGCGCAGACGGGCAGGACCTCGAGCCCGGGGTACGCGACGGACAGCGTGGACGCCGCGTTGCGCAGGTGCTCGCCGGAGATGTCGATCGGGACGTAGCCGGCGGGGTCGGCGAGCCGGTCCAGCAGGACCCGCGTCTTGACGCTGCTGCCGCTGCCGTACTCG
>JAUJNJ010000272.1 GCA_030448225.1 Phycisphaerae bacterium | reverse complement strand
GGCAACGGCATGCTGGTGTTCCTGGCGGCCACGCTCTACGGCGTGGGCAAGACGTTCTTCTGGCCCACCACGCTTGGCGTGGTCGCCGAACAGTTTCCCCGCGGCGGTGCGCTGACCCTCAACGCGATGGGGGGCATGGGCATGATCGCCGTCGGCGTGCTGGGCGGTGACGTGCTGGGCACCCTCGTCGACAAGCGCGTTGATGCCAGGCTCGCCAACGATACCCCGGGCATTCACCAGGTCGTTGCCGGCGAGCAGACCAGGCGCTATGGGATGTCGTACCAGAATCTGAACCGCAACGCGGTCGCCCAACTGCGCGCGGACCAGCAGGCGCAGGTCAACACCGTCCAAGGCCAGGTCAAGCAGGGCACCCTCAAGACCGTCGCCATCCTTCCGGCCATCATGTTCGTGTGCTACATCGGCCTGATCCTCTACTTCCGCTCGCGCGGCGGATACAAGGCCGAAGTGCTGACCGGCCACGCCGCACAGGACGAGCAGTTCACCGGCGGCGTGCCGGGGCCGGTACGCTGACGTTGTCGCGCCGAGCGGTGAGGAAGCCAGCGGGGCGGCCCGCGAAGGGCCGCCCCGTTGGCGTTGCACGGCAGGTTGATCCGGTCGCTCCGCATCACTAAACTCAACTCGCCATGCAGCTCCAGGACGTGCTTAAACGCCTCTACGATATGCCCTTCCGGCCGTTTCGGATTCACGTCTCGGATGGCAGCGTCGTTGACGTGTCGCAGCCTGGGATGGTCATCCCGAGCGACACGACGGTCATCCTGCCGACGATGTTCGGCGCGGACGAGGAAGGTCACCGCTACGCCAAGCGATGGCGCACGATCGCGCTCGATCACATCACGCAGTTTAGCGACGGAGAGAACGAGCCGAAGAAGCGACCTCGCCGCCGGTAGGGGGAAGGCCCGTTGTCGGGTCCGTGACTGCGATCATTTTCCCGGCGTATGCTGCGCCCGCCCCGTGAAGCTCCTTGGGATTGACGTCGGCTCCTCGTCGGTCAAGGCGGCGGTCCTGCGCAACGGCGAGCCGCGGGGGCGGGTCGTACGGGCGTTCTTCAAGACCGACCACGACGGCGGCCGCGCGGAAGTGCCGGGCGAGCGCGTGCTGCGGGCGGTCGCGGCGGCCGTGGGGGAACTGGGGCGAGCCGCGAAAACGGCCGACGCGGTCGGGCTGGCGGTGATGTCCCCGGCGTGGTGCGCGATGGACGCGCGCGGGCGGGCGCTCACGCCGCTCGTCACCCACCAGGACCGCCGCAGCGCCGCGGAGGCAACCGAGATCGAGGCCCGGGGGGGGCGGGCGCGGCACCTGCGGCTGGCGGGCAACCGCCCGTTCCCCGGAGGCATCAGCTCGACGACGTGGGCGTGGTACCTGCGACACGAGCCGGGCCGGCTGGCCGGGGCCGACCTCGTCGGCCAGCTCAACACCTACCTCCACCGGCATCTGACCGGCGCGCGGGTGATCGACCCGTCCAACGCATCCTTCACCGGGCTGTACGCGACGACGGACCAGTCCGGGTGGAACAATGAACTGTGCGAGTCCATAGGAGCCAATCGGGACCTGTTGCCGGACGTACTAGAGGCCGACATCGTCGCCGGCAACGTCACCGCGGCCGCGGCGGGGCGGTTCGGGCTGGCGGCGGGCACGCCGGTCATGGCCGGGCTGATCGACACGAGCGCCGCCATGCTGCTCGCCGGCACGCGCCCGGGGCAACTGCTCAATGTGTGCGGCTCGACCGACGTGCTGGCCCTCTGCACCAGCCGCCCGCGCCCGCACGAGCGCCTGCTGACCCGCGCCCTGGGCGTCGGCCGGCAAAGGTGGGTGACGGTCAGCACGGTCGCGGCGGCGGGGGCGTCGCTGCTGTGGGCCCGGCGGCAACTGTTCCGCGACCTGACCGACGCCGGGTTTCGCGTCCTCGTGCGGCGCCTCGCCCGCTCCGGGGGCAAGGACACCGCAGGCGGAAGCCGCGGCGCCGGCAGTGTCGCGTTCGAGCCTTACCTCGCGGGCGAGCGGGCCAGCCTCGAGCAGCGCCGGGCCACGTTCGGCGAGCTGACACTCTCGACCACGCGCGAGCAGATGCTCCACGCGATGATCGACGCCCTCGCCCGGGCCAGCGCCGACCGGCTGGACCTGCTCGCCGAGGTCGGCGTCCCGATCCGCCGCTCAGTGGTGGTCTCCGGCGGCGCCGAGGACCGGCTCGACGAGGTTTTCCAGCGCGACTGGCCGGGCCGCTGGCGGTTCCGCCGCGAGACGGAAGCCAGCCTGCGCGGGCTGGGCCGCTTGACGCCGCGCGGGCGATAATCTCGGCCGCCGCCGACGCCTTGCCGTGTTGCCCTGCTTGACGCTTTGCGGATATCCCCTAGCATGTC
>JAUJNJ010000271.1 GCA_030448225.1 Phycisphaerae bacterium | reverse complement strand
GGTTCCCCAAGACGCCGGAGGAGCTGAACCGTTACCACGCGATCGTGCTCGACGACCTCGAGGCCGAGTTCTTCTCGCAGGACCAGCTGCTGATGCTGAAGGAGTTCGTCCGCCAGCGGGGCGGCGGGCTGCTGATGCTCGGCGGGCAGGAGTCGTTCAAGAACGGGAAGTTCGACCGCACGCCGATCGGCGACCTGCTGCCGGTGTACGCCGACGAGGTGCCGCCGACCCCGCCGGACGCCCGCTACCGGCTGGCCCTGACCCGCGAGGGATGGCTGGAGCCGTGGGTGCGGCTGCGGGGCGAGGAGGACGCCGAGCGGCAGCGGCTGGCGACGATGCCGCCGTTCCAGACGCTCAACCGGGTCCGCGGGATCAAGCCCGGGGCGACGGTGCTCGCCCGGGCGTCGCTCGACGACGGGTCGACCGTGCCGGCCCTAGTCGAGCAGCGGTTCGGCCGTGGGCGGGTCGCCGCCCTGCTCGTCGGCGACTTGTGGCGGTGGGGCCTGCGGCGGCCGGCCGATACGCAGAGCGACCTGGAGAAGGCGTGGCGGCAGACCGTCCGCTGGCTGGTGGCCGAGGTGCCCAAGCGGGTGGACGTGACGGTGGGCGGGCAGGACGCCAGTTCGAGCGGCGGCGCGGGCGCTGCGGCCGCCGCTGCGGGAGGCGACCCGGCCGGTGGCGACGCCGCCCCTGGCGCGATGGCGATCGCCGTGCAGGTCCGCGACCCCGCGTACGCCCCGCAGGACAACGCGGCCGTCACCGTGCGGGTGACGGCCCCGGACGGCACGTCGCTCGACCTGCCCGCCGACCCGGCCGACCGCGAGCCCGGCCGGTACGAGGCGTCGTACGTCCCCCGCCAGCCGGGCGCGTACCGGGCGGAGGTGACGGCCAAGGCGGCCGACGGGAGCGAGGTCGGGCGGGCGCAGGTCGGCTGGGCCAGCGACCCGGCGGCCGACGAGTTCCGCGACCTGCAGCCGAACCGCGAGCTGCTCGCCCGGTTGGCCGCGGCCACCGGCGGGCAAATGGTCGAGCCGGCCGACGTGCGGGCGTTCGTCGCCGGCCTGCCGACGAAGCAGGCGGAGGTGACCGACCCGTACGTGGTGCCGGCGTGGCACACGCCGTGGGTGTTCCTGCTGGCCATCGCCTGCCTGACGGCCGAGTGGGGCCTGCGGCGGTGGAAGGGGATGCCGTAGGCGCCGCTGCCGTAGGCGACATGGTCAATCGCGTCCGATGGGCACCCCACGCGCGGCGGCCCGGCTAATGCGGCGGCACCTGTACCGAGCCGCGAAGCGGCGGCTCAACCATAGCCTAGGGCGCAAGCCCTAGGTTGACGCGAGCAGATACAACCGGAGCCCTGAAGGGGCGACTCAGAGCGGTTTGGCCGACCGCCGGCCGCCGGCCGCCGGCCGCCGGCCCGCAAGTCGCGACCCGCGGGGAAGGCCCCATGCCCCAATCGCTCACCGTCCTGATCGCCCACATCATCTTCAGCACGAAGGGGCGGGAGCCGCTGATCGACGCCGACCTGAAGCCGCACCTCCACGCCTACATGGCGACGATCCTGAAGGACCTCGGCGGCCGGCCGGTCCTGATCAACGGCATGCCCGACCACGTCCACGTGCTGACGTACTTCCCGCCGACGGTCTCGATCTCCGACCTGCTGCGACACCTGAAGGCGAACGCGTCCCGGTGGGTACACGAGACGTACCCCGACCGGCAGGCGTTCGCGTGGCAACAAGGGTACGCCGCGTTCGGCGTCAGCCGGTCGAACGTCGACGACGTCCGCCGGTACGTCGCCGACCAGGAGGCGCACCACAAGACGGTGTCGTTCCAGGACGAGTACCGCGCGTTCTTGCGGAAGCACGGGATGGAGTTCGACGAGCGGTACGTGTGGGATTGAGGTTCGTTTGACGTGGGTGGTTGGGTGGGGCGGTCCCATCCCGCGCCCGGTTTTGCGTCGCCCCTTCAGGGCTCCGGATGGATATCGTCCTGTTCACCTAGGGCTGGCGCCCTAGGCTATGGTTGAGCCGCCGCTTCGCGGCTGAAAGGCACGGCCAGAGGCAACGGCGCGGCCAGGTGGACGGCGCGGCAAGGTGCCGCGTGGTGGTGGCTGGTCGCCGCATGAACCTTCGGACCCGCTTCCGCACTACGCCGTATGACGTGCCACGCCTCGCGCAACAACCCGTTCCCCAATGTACAAGCTCCACCTCATCCTCAAGTACCTCCGCCGCCGGCGGATCGCCTGGGTGTCGCTCGTCGCCGTCACCCTCTGCACGGCCATGGTGATCGTGGTCATCTCGATCATGGGCGGGTGGCTGCGGATGTTCGAGGACTCGGCCCGCGGCATGACCGGCGACGTGGTCGTCAAGTCGGCCGGGCTCAGCGGGT
>JAUJNJ010000270.1 GCA_030448225.1 Phycisphaerae bacterium | reverse complement strand
CGGGCCCTCGGGCGTGGTGCTGGCGATCGTCCGCAAGGACCTGTACGCGAGGCAGAAGAAGGTGCCGACGAAGCTGTGGAGCTTCAAGGACCAGGCCGAGAGCAAGTCGATGATCAACACGCCGCCGACGTTCGGCGTGTACATCCTGCTCGAGGTCTTCCGCTGGCTCGACGCCAAGGGCGGGCTGGCCGCGATGGAGCGGATCAACGACGCCAAGGCGAAGCTGATCTACGACACGATCGACAACAGCAACGGCTTCTACAAGGGCACGGTGAGCGTGCGCGAGCAGCGGTCGCACATGAACGTGACGTACCGCCTGCCGAGCGACGAACTCGCCGACGAGTTCGTGAAGACCGCCGCCAAGAACGGCATGGCCGGCCTGAAGGGGTACCGCACGGTCGGCGGCATCCGCGCCAGCATCTACAACGCGATGCCGGTCGAGGGGTGCAAGTCGCTGGCGCAGTTCATGAAGGACTTCGCGTCGAAGAAGTCGTAAGCGCGACGCGACGAACACTATCATCAACCGAAGGAAGCCCGGCCGCCATGCGGCCGGGCTTCTTCATTTCTCCGCCGCCCTTGGGCGCACGGCCCGGCCCCGGTTTCCCGCCGACCACCGGGGCCGACCTGAAGCGGGCAGCCCTCATCAGGGCAATTTCGCCCGTGATCGGTGGCGTCGATGATGTGCCAGTTCGATCACGGTCCTTCCGGTTGTCGGGTGACGACGGTGAACTGCGACGAACGCACTTTCCAACGCGGAGAAGACGATGTTTCACGAATCCCTCGAGTCCCGGCGACTGATGGCTGCGACGTTCACGATTGCCGCCGACGTGCTTACGATCGCCGGCGGCGACGGCGCCGACGACATCGTCGTCGCCACCGACACCAGCGACGGGACGCTCGTGGTGAAGGACGGGGGCGTCGTGAAGAAGACGTATGCCGAGGGGACGTTCACGCGAATCGAGGTCGACGGCCGCGGCGGCAATGACAAGCTCCGGTCAGAGGGCGTGCCGTCGTGGACGTCGGTGAAGCTCCGCGGCGGCAGCGGCCACGACATCCTCCGCGACACCGCCGGCTATGCCGTGCTCGACGGCGGCTCCGGCTCCGACCAGATGTACGGGTTGCTCCAGACCGTCGCCGACTACTCCGGCCGCACGAACAGCGTCACGGTCAACTTCAACACGACCAACGGTGACGGCGAGGCCGGCGAGAACGACCACGTCGACCAGACGGTCGGCACGGTGCGCGGCGGCTCGGGCAACGACACGATCATCGGCCACCTCGTCGGCATCGACGCCGTCATCGGCGCGGAGAACAACTTCTTCGGCGGGCCGGGCGACGACACGCTCGTCGGCAACGCCGGCTTCGACCTGCTCGACGGCCAGACCGGCAACGACACGCTCCGCACCGGCCCCGGCCAGGGGTACATGTTCGGCGGCGACGGCGACGACGTGCTCGAGGGCGGCGACGGCCCCAACGAACTCACCGGCGGCAACGGCAACGACCGGCTCCGCGGCGGGCCATCTACTGACCTGCTCGTCGGCGGCGATGGCGCCGACGACATCCAGGGCGGCGGCGGCAACGAGGACGTCGTCGACTACTCCGCCTCGCCCGCCGGCGTCACCGTCACGCTCGACAACGTCGCCAACGACGGCCGCTCCACGCCGGGCTTCTGGCTCCCCGGCCCGTTCGGCAGCGGCCGCTGGTTCCCCGGCACGAGCGAGGCCGACAACGTGCACGACGACGTCGAGCACGTCGTCGGCAGCGACTACAACGACGCGATCACCGGCTCCGACGGCGACGAGATCCTCGAGGGCGGCACCGGCAACGACCGCCTCTTCGGCCTCGGCGGCGCCGACCGCCTCCTCGGGGGCTTCGGGCACGACACGATCGACGGGGGCGCCGGCCACGACGAACTCGTCGGCGGCGACGGCAACGACACGCTCTACGCCCGCGACGGCTTCTACTTCGAGAGCGTCTACGGCAACAACGCCGACGGCACCGGCACCGGCTACGACCGCGCCCAGGTCGATCGCGTCACGATGTACCTCTACGGCGGCTCGTTCCCGCTCATCGCCGAGTCGACGCGCGACATCGACGAACTCTTCTAACCGACGCAGCATGTGGCTGGGGAAGCCGTTCAGCCGACCCGTCAACGGGTCGTGGGCCAAGATTCGGGGATGGCTCACCGCGGGCGAGCCCGCCGGCTGAACCGGTGATCGAGCGGTGGGGGGGGGGGGGGGCGGGGGGGGCCGGGCCCCCCCCCGGGGGGGGGGGGGGGGGGGGGGGGGGGCGGGGGCGCGGGGGCGGGGGGGGCGCGGGGGCGCGGGCGGGGGGGGTGGGGGGGGCGGGGGGGGGGGGGGGGGGGTGCGGGCCCCCCCCCCGCGCGCG
>JAUJNJ010000269.1 GCA_030448225.1 Phycisphaerae bacterium | reverse complement strand
GAAGAAAACCCGGGCGCTCGTGGCCGTGAGCGCGAACTGAACGTAATCGGCGGACGCCCGGTCGAAGGCGCCCGCCGATGCGCCGCTCGCGCCGGGTGCGTGCTCGGCGAAGAAACGCATCTCCGTGAACGGTACGGTAAACGTTTTCCAGCCCGCGAAGTCAATTCGAATGGCCGGTGCCTGGTAGTAGTTGCCGGCGTCCACGGCGGCCGCGTTCTTGCCAAGCAACAACAGGCGCACGTGCAGGAGCGTGCCGGACTGGTCGCCGTAAACGCTGAAGCGGAGTGCGTTCGCCGCGGCGGGCGCGGGCTTGAGTTGGCGCAGCACGAGGCCGCGCACGGGCGTCCCGGCGCGTGGGGGGCTCTGCACGGCGGCAGGGCCGGCGGCAGCGGCGAGCAGTGCGCCCGCCGCAAGCACGGCGAACGAGCCGGCGAGCGTGGCGGCGAAGCGGCGGCAGCAAGGGCGCGTGTAACCGCGGTGTTGCACGAAAAAGGTACCTCCAGCACAAAAATCAGCCCCGAGCGGCACGCGGAAACATGCGTCGGGGCGTCAAGAAGAGTGGCGGGGAGTTGGACGCCGTGCGCGGCGCCCAACCCCGCTCCGGTTACGGTTCGACAACGGCCTGCGCTGCCGGCTTCGGTTTTATCGATCCACGTCGGTTCGCCAGACCGGTGGCACGGCAGCGCTGCCGCCGGTGGTCTCGGTCAGGATGGGAGCGTGTGAGATGGCGCTGACGTACCAGTCGCTGTCCACATACACGAGCGTGTAGCGGACGGTGGCGGCCTGCAGCCCTTTTTCCGCCGATCTGCCCGCCGCCCCACGGACGCGAAACACGTGGGTGGCGTAGGCGTTGACCAAGCCGTCCGAGCGCTCACGCACCGCGTTCCAGCGGAACGAAACGGTGGCAACCCGGTCCAGGGCGTCATTCGACAGGGCGAGGAAGTCAGGGCGCCGGAGCGAATAGGCGTACTTCTCGTTCTCGAACACGCCGATGGCGAAGTCCTCGTTCACGTGGCGACGCAGCGAGCGGGCGTCATTCTCCTCCCAGAAGCGGGCCAGGTCGTTCAGGGCCGCTCGCAGGCGGGTGCCCCGAGCCGTGTCCGTGTTGAAGTAACGGTCGTCGTCGCTCCAGGGGCGGACGCTGTTCCGCTCGAACCCCTGCTGGTAGGCGTAAGGCGCGGTGATTACGTACCGGCGCTGGATAAAGGTGGGGCAGTTATAAAACCAGTACGGCGAATAAAACGTGACGCCCGGCGCGTAGGTCGTGCCGTAGCCCCCGAACACGAACGTGTCGCCGTAGCCCGGCACAACCACGGTGACGGCCGAGGGGTACGTCCATCGTGACGTCCCGCCGCAGCCGCAGGCGGCAGAAATGTGATGGCCGCAGGGACGGTAGCCGTATGCGTCGTAGCCGTAGTGGTAGTCGTAGCTGCGCGGATGACCGTAATAATAGTGATCGTCGCCGCGATGATTGCCGGGCCGGTAGTCGGGCCGGCGCGGCAGGCTGTTGGGCAGGCTGGGACGGTTCAGACCTCCTTGGGGGTCGCCGCCGTTACGGCCCCCGTTGCCGAGCGTGCCGGGCGCCGGGTACGGCCCACGCGGGGAAAGGCCGGGCGTGTGCGTGCCGATGGTTCCCGGCGCGTTATGCGACCCGACGACGCCACTCGGGTTGTGCGACCCGACGACGCCACTCGGGTTGTGCGACCCGAAGACGCCACTCGGGTTGTGCGACCCGACCGGCACGCCGGCACTGCGGGCGCCGAACAGCGTGCCGGGCAGGCTTGGACGCGACGGCAAGCCGCTCGCATTGCCGTTGCCCGACGGAGTGGACGGGGCGCCGAGGGTAAACGGACGGGTGCTGCTGCTGGGGCGCTGCTCCTCGAACCGCTCCACGCGGACGCGCGACTCCGGCGTGTGGAACGGGCGGCGCTCGCTTCGGATCAGTTCACGGGAGCGCTCCAAACGGGCCGGCGGTTCGTAGGAGGGTGCCGATGAAGGCCGGGGGGCCGGCGACCACGTCGGCTCCGGCGCGCGGCTGGGACTGGGCACTTCGCGCGCGGTTTCGCGGGGCGCCTCACGCGGCGTTTCCCGGGAGCGCTCGGCACGCTCGCCACGTTCAGCGCGGCTGGAGGAGGTTGCCGGCCGGCGCTGGGCGTGCGCGTCCTGCGGCAGCACGACAACGGCGGCAACGGCCAGAATCGTCGTAACGGCAGTCACGTTACCCGTGCTGCGGCCCCACAAACGGGCCGCGCCGACACGAGGTGGCGGCACGGACAAACGCTTTTTTTTATCCCTCGGCGGCTGCTTCATGGCTGCTGCTGCTTTCCTTCCTTGCGAGTTGCTGCCGCCGGGAACGCTCTGCTTCGTCAGAAAAGGCGGCACTGTCCGGC
>JAUJNJ010000268.1 GCA_030448225.1 Phycisphaerae bacterium | reverse complement strand
GACCATGCCCGGGATCACGGGCGGACGAACCCGGGGCACGGGGCAGAGCGGGACGACGATGACTCCGGCCCGCGACACCCGCGGATCGACGGCAAGCCCGTCGGGCGGCCGCGGCGGCCCGGGAAGGGCGAGGTCGTCGTGATCGAACGCGGGCCGGCCGTGGGCGTGCCGAAGGGACAGGGATTCGTGGCGCGGGACGGCGACGCCAAGCCCGAGCCGGATGACGCGCGTCGGACGGAGCGTGACGCCGAGCGGCAGCGGCGCCAGCACGAGCAGGAGGCGGCGGCTTCCGCCGAGGCCGCCGCCGAGGCCAAGCGTAAGGCGGAGCGGCAACAGCGGGAATTGCTGGCGCGCCAACAGGCCGAGTTGGACCGGCAGGGGGTGGCAGCGGAGCGGGAGGCCCGCCGGCAGGTGAAGGCGGATGCGAAGCGGCCCGCCGGCGCCGCCGAGCCCGACGACCGCCAGGCGCGGCTCGCGTCCGCGCGGCTGGAGCGTGACCAACGCGAGCCCGAGCGGGAGGCCAAGGCCCGGGAGCGTCAAGTGGCCGAGCAGCAGGAGCGGGAGCAGCGCGGCACCCAGCACCAGCAGAGCGAGGTGGCCGAGCGGCAGCGCGAGGTGGCGTCGCGGCAGCGTGCCGCCGAGGAGCGCGAGCAGGCCGGGCGCGAGCGCGAGCAGGCCGGGCGCGAGCGCGAGCAGAGCCGCGCCGCCGAGGCGGCCCAAGAGGAATCGTGGCGCGCGGCGCGCCAGCAGCAACAGGCCGAGCGTGCAGCCGCCGACCGCCAGCGCGAATCCGACGCTGCGGCCCGCCGCCAGCAGGAGTCCTCGCAGCGCGACGCCCAGCGCCAGCAAGCCGAGCAGGACCGCGCCCAGCGTCGAGATGCCGAACGGCAGCAACAGCAGCGGCAACAAGAGCAACAGCAGCAGCAGCAACAGGAACGGCAAGGCGCGTCGGAACGCCGCCGGCGGTAGGGCGCTCGTACTAAACCGCCGCCGGCCGAATTCGAGCGATTCCGCCAAAATCGGATCGCTCTGCAATCCGCTTTCGGCCGGGTGGCGCGGGCAAGTACGCTTGCCCCTGGGCCCGCTGCAACCCCGGCCCCAGGCATGGGTACATGCCCGTGCCACCCCGCACCACGTGTGACGAACCGTTACAGTCTGTCCGGATCACCCCGCAAGGCGCATTAACGGCCGCAGACTGGTTCGTCCGATCCGAGCACCGAGCCCACTTCCTTCAAACCGATCCGGGTTCCCGCTAGGCTGGGAGACCAGCTTGACGCGGCAGCAGTTGTCGCGTTGGGGGGAGGGGCATTGTCAGGCACGCCTCGCCCTGATATTTGTGCTCACGCCTTCACCCCCGCCGCCAAAGGTTCGGAGGCGAGACGACGGTCGCGGCGGTCACGCGTTGCTCGCACTTGTGCCGCGTTGGAAGGCGGCATCGACATCTCTACGGCGTCTGGAATGGAGGGAAAAACGATGCGGCGGCGGGACACGGATCGGCGTACGGCGGGGCGGGTGGTGCGGACACGGGCCGAGGGTCTCGAGCGGCGGCTCCTCATGGCGGTCGACCTGCTGGCTGACCTCAACGCCGACACGTCCTCCGCGAACCCCAACGCGTTCGCCACGGCGGGCGACGGCGCCGTCTTCTTCCGCGCCGACGACGGCCGGCACGGGCCGGAACTGTTCGTCACCGACGGCACCGCCGCCGGCACCTCCCTCGGCAGGGACATCCGCCCGGGCCGCGCCCACGGCATCATCCTCGACGCGCCGACGTATAACCCCCCCGGCCTCGTCGCGGCCGGCGGCGCCGTAGACTTTGCGGCCGACGACTAGCGGGTGACGACGTGCTCGACGCCGGGCTCGGCCTGCTCGAACACTTCCATCAGCGGCCCGCGCAGCTCAGGGAACATCGGCACGAGCCGCTCGTCGGTCTTGCCGGCGGCGATGCGGAGCCGGCCGCGGTCCCAATCCACGTCCGCCCAGGTCAGCGCCAGGTGCTCGGATGGGCAGCGCAGGCCACCGTAGCGGCTCAGGGCGAACAGAAGGCGCCATTGGGCGTCCGGGCAGGCGTCGAGCACGCGGCCCGCGTCCGTGCGGCTCAGGAAGTATTGGCGGGCCTTGTTGGTCTGCCCGCCGGCCCGGACCTTGGCGAACGGGTTGCGGTCCACTACCTCCCATTCGACGGCGCGGGCGAAGAACTGCCGGGCGAGCTTCACCCGCTTGCTCAGCGTGGCCGGCGCGAGCTTCTCGTGGTCGCGCAGCCACTGCCGCCACTTCTCGGCGCCCATCGCGTCGATCCCGCGAGCCGGGCGGCCGGCCCCGAAGTAGTCGAGCAGGTTCCGCCGGGCGTGCCCGTGCACCAGTCGCGTGCTCGCCCGGACCTCGCTGGCCGCCTCGACGTC
>JAUJNJ010000267.1 GCA_030448225.1 Phycisphaerae bacterium | reverse complement strand
CGCAGGGCGCCCGCGCGCTGCTGGAGCTGGCCGGTGAGGCTGTAGCGGCTGCCCCGCGTGGTGTTCGTCAGGGAGAACACCGACGTGGCGTTCGGGTTGAGCCGCTGCCCGGTCGCGCTGCCGAGGAAGACGGGCCGGCCGTCGATCGGGCTCGGCGCCGTCGAGTCGCGGAGGCCGATGTTCAGGAACTTCACGTCCTGCAGCACCTGGGAGAACGTGCCCTCGAGCGTGACGGCGGTCCCGCGGGCGAGCTTGTAGTCGACGCCGAGGCTCGAGCGGTGGACCGTCGGCAGCTTGAACCGCGGGTCGACCACGTTCATCTCGTAGACGCCGGCCTGCAGCGCCGGGATCCGCGCCCCGGGGACGATCGGGACGACCCCGGGGCGGCCGTCCGCCGCGGCGGGCCGGAGGTCGACGTTCCCGAACCGCACGCCGTTGTTGTAGTACGCGTACGCCGGCCAGGCGAACGGGATGCGGCTGACGAAGACGCCGGTCCCGCCGCGCAGCTGCAGCGTCTGGTCGCCGCGGGCGTCCCAGTTGAAGCTCGCGCGCGGCGCGACGTACGCCCGGGTGGCGATCCGGTCGTCGGCGAACCTCGCGAACGGCCGCGCGCCGCCGACGGTCGTGTTCAGGAAGTCCCGGCTGGTCCCGAACCGGTCGGGGAACACCGGCACGTCCACGCGCACGCCGGCGCCCACGCGGAGCCGGTCGGTCACAGCGAAGTCGTCCTGCAGGTAGGCGCTGGGCCAGAGCACCCGGAAGTCGGCCGCCGGGACGTTGCTGACCGTGCCGAAGTCGTTGCCGCCCGCGACGTGGTAGGTGCCGCGGACGCGGCTCGGCTGCTCGGCGTAGAAGCGCGCGAGCGATGGGTACTGCCAGCGCCCGTTCCAGGCGTTCTGGAAGTGGTACCGGATGCCGTAGGCCTCGTTGTGCGTGCCGAGCGTGACGGCGTGCCGGCCGAACGACTTCGTCAGGTTGTCCGTGAGCTCGAACTGGCTGGTGGTGACCCGGAAGATCGCCGCCTCGCGGTGCGTGCCGAGGTAGGCCACGGCGCCGCTCGGGAGGCCGCTGATCTCGATGTGCGGGAGGACCCCCCCGTTCGGGTCGCGGCGGTCGCGGGTCGCCGTGAACGCGGCGACGAGCGTGTTCGCCAGGCCGCCCGCGAAGGTGCTGCGCAGCTCGGCGACCGTGCGGTTGTTCGTCGACCGCTGGACGAAGTCCTGCGAGCCGAAGGTGACGTTGAGCACGCCGCGCGAGAGCTGCCCCGCGCCGGCCCGCACGAAGTTGTTCCGGACGTTCAGCTTGTGGACGTCGCTCAGGGTCACGTCGACGCGGCCGAACAGCTTGGTGCTGTTGGCGTCGATGCCGTACGGGCCGACGGCGCCGGCGCCGGTGCCCAGGCGCGCGGCGACGGTGTCGCTGATCGCCCGCGCGGTCGCGGCGTCGAGCACCGTGCCCGGGTCGCCGGGCGCGAACTGCAGCGGCTCGTGGCGCCGCGCGACCTCGACGTTGCCGAAGAAGAACGCCTTGTCGCGCCGGATCGGCCCGCCAAGGCGCGCGCCCACCTGGTAGTCGTGGTAGGACGGGATGGCGGTTCTGGCGGCGTCGGCGCTCCGGCCGGTGAGAGCTTGGTTGCGGCCGAAGGTGTAGAGCGACCCGCTCAGGTCGTTGGTGCCGCTGCGCGTCACCGCGTTGACGCTCGCGCCTTGGAAGTTGCCGAGGCGGACGTCGAACGGCGCGGTCGCGACCTGCACCTGGTCGATGGCGTCGAGCGAGATGGGCTGCGCCCGGGCGCCCGCGCCTGGCGTGCCGGAGGCGCCCGTGCCCGAGACCCCGCCGTTCGAGTTGCTGAAGCCGAAGACGTCGTTGTTGGCGGCGCCGTCGATGGTGACGTTGTTGTAGCGGAAGTTCGTGCCGGCAAACGAGTTCGCGTTGCCGCTCGGCGTTAGGCGCGTTACGTCCTGCAGCGACCGCGCCAGCGTCGGCAGGCTCCGGATCGCCCGCGCGTCAACCTCGGTCTCCGGGCCGCGGCGCAGCGGGTTGATGACGCCGCTGGCGGCTGTCACCGTCACCGCGCCGAGGGTCGTGGCCACCTCGCCGACCGTGAAGTCCACGCGCTGGCCCTGCCCGAGCGTGAGGAAGACGCCGGAGCGGACCTCGGGGCGGAGGCCGACCCGCCGCGCCTCGACGCGGTACGGGCCGCCGGGGCGCAGGTTGGCGATCGTGAAGCGGCCCGCGGCGTCGGTCTGCGCGCCGTATCGCTCGCCGGTGGCGGCGAGGGTGGCGACGACGGTCACGTTCGGCACGCCGGCGCCCCCTGCGGCGGTGACGCGGCCGGCGAGCGTGCTGGTCGTGATCTGGGCGGACGCGAAGGACGGGGCGGCGGCCGCGGCCGTGACGGCGCAAC
>JAUJNJ010000266.1 GCA_030448225.1 Phycisphaerae bacterium | reverse complement strand
GACGCGCCGGTGGCGCTGACGGCGGTCCGGCAGGACGGTGCGCTGACCGTCGCCACGTACGCGGTCGCGCCCCCCGAAGGGGGCTGGGGGCGCGGCCGGCGTGGCACCTTCCGGCTCCTCGCCAACGCCGGGCAGGTGCAGGATCTGGAGGGACGGCCGCTGGAGCCAGCGGAGCTGGCCGCGTTCGCGCTGACGGTCGACAAGCCCGCGCGCCCGGCGAAGCCCGCCGCCGACCGCGACCGGCCGCCGACGGTCAGGAGGATGAAGTTCACCGGCGGCCGCGGGGCGGCGGCGAGCGTAACCGTCTGGTTCAGCGGGGACGTGTCCGGCAGCGTCGCCGCCGACGACCTGTTCCTGCTGGCCGCCGACGGCTCACGGGTCGACCCCGCGGCGGCCGCGGTCAGCTACGACGCGGCGGCGAACGCGGCCCGCTGGACCTTCCCCGGACTGCCGGGGGGGCGGCCGGCCGCCGGCAGGTACCGGCTGGTCCTGCCCGGCTGGGCCATCAGCGACCCCGCCGGACATCTGCTGGACGGCGACGGCGACGGCGAGGCGGGCGACGACTTCGCGCCGCGCAAGCCTTTGAAGGTTGCCTGAGGCTGGCCGCTTGGGGCCGGGAGCGGACGTGCTTGGCGCGGAGGTCGTAGCCACATGAGGGGTGTCCGATAGTATTCGCTGCTTTCGTCAGCAGTTGTACAGTGACTCTAATGCCCGCTTCTCGGATCACGCCTCACTCCTCACGCTTCCCGGATTGACCACACTCCGGGGAACTTGTACACCGAGTGGATGATCGCCAACCCCTCCGAGGCGCAGCGAACGTCCCGCCGACGCCCGCCGCAGGTCGCGTTCATGACCACGGTTGGCAAGAACGTCGGCGACGACTTCATCCGCGAGGGGATCCGCTCGATCCTCGACGACGCGATCGGCGCGTACGAGCCGTACTACGTCAACAAGCACGACCTCACGACCCTCGGCCGGCCGCTGATGGACGAGATCGGCGTCGTCTCGGACAAGTTCGAGGCGGCCGACCTGCTCGTACAGGCGGGGGCGCCGGTGTTCTGGCATTAGGGCGAGTCGCGCTGTTATCGCGAGGAGTGGGTGCGGGCGTTGTGGCACGAGCGGATCTTCCCGCTGTCGCAGTCGAAGCCGTTCTTGAACCTGGGGGCGGGGACCGCCCGGCGGTGGTGCTCGGGATGGACAGCCGGATCGGCATCTGCCGCCCCATCGGCATCCCCGCCATCGACACCAGCGCGGCGACGAGTGACTGGACGTCGAATCCATCAACGAGCAGATGGACCGCCGCGATGAATTGATGAATGAACGTTTCGCCCTGCGCGCGGAAACCGCCCGGCGATACGCCGCCCTCATTCGCGAACGCCTCGCGTCGCTACCGCAGTGGGCAGGATCCTGTCAAAACCACGAAGACACGAAGGCACAAAGTTAAGCAGGAAGGGTAGATGAGAACTCCTTCCTGCTTCGTGGCCCTCTTTGTGCCTTCGTGACTTCGTGGTTGCATTTGGGCCAAGTGGCTATTTCTCGCCTGTCGCCGCGGGTCTGCCGGCGAGATCGTCGTACCCGATCAGCTTAATGCCACGGGTCTTCACGAGCTTCACCACCCGCGGGCTCGTCAGTGCCCGGCGGACATTTGAACGGTCGCTGGCGACGTTCTCGTAACCCTTGTGCCCCATCCCGCGCGTCTCGGGCGTGTCGTAGGCGGGGTGCTCGACGATCAGCCAGTCGCCGGGCTTGAGTTTTCCGATCAGGTTGGCCAGCGCCTTCTCGCGCTGGTCGCTCGTGAACGTGTTGGTCCCGAACGAGCCGGCGTACTTCGGGCTGGCGCTGTCGCTCTTGAGCTTGTACTCGGCCGCCAGTTTCTCCGTCAGCGCCTTCAGCTCCGGCGTGGCGATCGCGGCCATCATGTGCGACGAGACGTGGCTGACGCGGCCACCGAGGTGCCGCCGGGCCGTCTCGATCTGCGCCCGCAGCTCGCGCTCGACCTCGTCGAGGTTCGGGTTCGCCTCGATGAACCCCGTGCCCGGCAGGAAGTCCGGGCGCTGCTTCGTCATCGGGCGGAAGTAGCCGTCGGCATCCACCAGGCTCGGCGCGTGGGTCAGCGGCCGCCACTTCACGCGCTCCCACTCGCTGGTGAGCGTGAGGTGGACGCCGACGTCGATGTCCGGGTTCTCCTTCAGCAGCCGCACCGCGTCCAGGAACCACGGCCCCGGGACGATCACCTCCACCGACCGGGCAATCCCCGATTGGCACGCCTCGATGCACCCCTCGTTCACCGCCTGCGCCGCACCCATGTCGTCGGCCCGCACGAGCAGCCGGATCTCCTTCGCGGCAGGTGTGGGGGCGTCCGGAGGCCGCGCGACCGGCGCGGAGGTCGCGGCGAGGCAGACGAACGCCAGGAC
>JAUJNJ010000062.1 GCA_030448225.1 Phycisphaerae bacterium | reverse complement strand
CGCCCGCCGACGACCTGCGCCAGCGCGTCCTGGGCGAGGTCGAGGTTGCCGAGCACGAGCGACACCGACGCGAGGCGCGCGTTGTCGACGAGGATCTCGTCGTAGAGCGCGCGGAGCTGCGCGAGCCGCCGGTCGCGGCGGGCGAGCAGGTAATCCGCCGCGGCCGCGGGGTCGGCGGCGAGCACGGCCGCGCGGGCCGCGGCGTCGCCCCGCCGCGCGTCGGCGGCGAGGTCGTCGGCGACGATCACGGCGGCGGCACGGATCGGCGTCAGGTCGAATCCGGGGATCCGCCGGCTGTACTCCTCGCGACGCCCCGCCTCCTCTTCGAGCCGCCGGCGCAGCGCGACGACCATGTCGTTGAACTGGGACGTGGGCCCGTCGGCGTGCGCTTTTGGCGACGCCGCCGCGCGGTCCGGTGCGTCATACGTCAATGCCGCCGCCGACGCGGAGGACGGTGACGACGCAGGCGGCGGCGGTGCCACGGCCGGGCGCGGGACGCCGGGCTCCGGCACCGACTGCGCGCGCGCCGCCAACGAAGGCTCGCGCATCGCGCGCGCTCCGTCGAACGCCCGCGGCTCGTTGATCTCCGGCGCGCGATTCGAGGGGTGCGGATCGTCCCCGCCGTGCGCCTCGGCGGGGTCGTACCTCGTCAGGTCGTCGGCCGGTTCCTGCAGCAGGTAGGACGCGTCGTGCGCCGAGTCGGCGGCGGCGGCGACGGGAGATGCTTCGGCCGGTTCGTCGGCCGGCGTGATCGCGTCCGGCGCCTCGCCGATCGCGTCCGACGCCTCGCTAGCGGGCACGTCGGCCGGGGGCGTGGCGTGGAAGTCGACGAGGACCTGAAGCTGCGCGACGGCATCGCGGAAGCGGGCGACGAGGGCGGCGTGCGCCTGCGTCTCGGCCGGCGCGAGGGCGGCGATCACCGCGTCGCCCCGCGCAGCGAACGATTGCAGCAGCGCCGGCAAACCGGCCGGCGGCGGCACGTCCTCGTGCGACCGCGTCGACTCGCGCGCGGCCCGCAGCAGGCCGGCGAGGAGGATCAACTCCAGCGCGGCGTGCGGGCGGGCGGCGGCGCGGAGCGACCGTTCCTCGATCATCTCGCGGACGATCCCGGCGAACGTGCCGCGCAGCGCGCAACAGACGCGGCCGAGCGTCCGGCGGCTCTGGAACGGCTCGCCGCCGTTGGCGAGGTCGCGGACGAAGACCGACCACGCCTCCTCGTCGAGCGACGTGCGCGCCGGCTCGCGGATGAAGTCGACCAGCGCCGGGTCGAACCACGCGACGCGCGGCTTCGCGACCGCCGCGGCCCCCGGCGCCCCGTCGGCCGTCGCCGACGGCGAGACCGGGTGGAGCCAGCGGTCGGACAATCCGTTCCAGCGCGCGGGCGCCGCCGGCGCGAGGCGGCGCAGCATGTGGGCGTCGTGCGGGTCGCGCACGTCGGCCGCGGCGCAGTCGATCAGCAGGCTGACCGCGTCGCCCAAAATCGCGTTGAGCTCGCGGCGGCGCAGCGCCTCGTTCGCCTGCGGCAGCACCGCGCGCAGCCGGCTTCGACGGGCGAGGTAGATCGACGCGCCGACGGTCACCGCGCCGAACAACGCCGCCGCGCCCGCGAGGGCGAGCCAGTCGGGCGTGTCGTCGGCGAGACCGGCGAGCAGGAGGACGAGTGCGGCGGCGAGGGCAAGTACGACGGCCCAGACGCGGGCGGCGTGCCCGCGTGGGCTGAGTGGGTCAAGGAGAATACGCATCGAGCAAAACGCCTCGGTAGCGGCGAACGAGTAGCGAGAACCGGCCCGGCAGCGCGTCCCCCCGTCCGGCCGCCGGCCGAGCCCGAGGCCCGGCGACCGACGCCGGATGATAACAGGATGCGCCGGGCCGTGACCGGTTTCGGCGGCTGCGAAGACAAAATCCTCGCCGGGTTTTCCGAAGCGGCTTTTTATCGGGAGCGCCGGCGGCGGAAGGCAGGGCTTGGCCCGCGGGGCCGTCCCGCGGGCGGCAGCGGCGGCGCCGGCATCCCGGTCTTGCGCCGATGCAGTTGTGCCTGAACGAAAGATTCGCCGCTGTGTGTCGACGGCGACGCAGGCGGCGCAATCAAATTGATGGGCCGCGACGCGCGCGCCGGCAGATGGCCGGGTAGTACAGAGACGACGTTGTCGTCCCTCGGCGAGTAAGCGATCAGCGATTCGGTCCTGCCGGGTTGCGACGCCGCCGCCCCGCACCTCTGCGCCACCGCTCGGCCCTTCCGAGGGATCAGCTCTCGGGGCGGCTCGTAGGGCCGCGGGGCGGCGGGCGGGGTGGCGCCTTGTAGGGCGGCGGTGATGCGGGCGACGTGGACGTGGCAGTTCTCGATGAACACGCGGTACTTGTCCTGCGTGCCCGCGACGGCGGTGCCGGCGACGAAGACGCCGGTGACGTTCGTCTCCATCGTCCGTTCGTCGAACGTCGGCGTCTGGCACTCGCCGCGGAGCTCCACGCCGGCGTGGAGCACGAGGGCCATGTCCGCCTCGTAGCCGATCAGCGCGAGGACGAAGTCCGCCTCGATTGACGCGGGCGCCGCCGCCGCCGCGACCTGGAACAGCGCCGGGTCGGCCGGCTCGTCGGGATCGGCCCACGGGCCGAGGTCGACGCGGGCCGGCGTGACGCGCGTCGGCACGGTGCCGAAGTGCGCGGCGATCCGGCCGGACTCGATCAGGCCGTTGATCTCGGGCATGAGCCAGTACTTGATGCTCCGCGCCGGCAGTTTCGACCGGCGGTAGCTCAGCGACACGCGGGCGCCGGCGTGGTGGCAACGCAGCCGCCGCCTCGACGGCCGAGTTTTTGCCGCCGACGACGAGGACGTTCTTGCGGAAGTACTTATGCGGGTCGTCGAAGTAGTAGTTCACGTGCGGGAGGTCGTCGCCCGGCACGTTCAGCTTCCGCGGCCGATCGGTGCCGCCGGTGGCCAGACCACGCGCCGCGCCCGGTACTGCCGGGGGCCGGCGGCGGGACTCGTGGTGAGCAGGAAGTCGCCCCCTCCGCGCTCGATGCCGACGACCGGCTCGTACGTGTTCACCTGCAGGTCGAACATCTCGACGACCGTGCGCAGGTACGCGAGGTACTGCTCGCGCGTGCACTTGTTCTGGTCGATCGTCTGGAGCGGCACGCCGGCGATCGCGATGCGCTCGTTGGAGCTGAAGAAGCGCGTCTGCGGCGCGTACCACGAGATCGTGTAGCCGATCTGCTTCGCGTCGAAGTGAAGGTATTTCGCGCCCGCCCGCTTCAGCGCGACCGCCAACTCGAGCCCGATCGGCCCGGCCCCGATCACGGCGACGTCGGCGACGGTTTGCTGCGTGTCCGGCATGAGAGCAATCGTAGGACGGCCGCGTCGGGGCGGCGATGATCGCGGCGGAGTTGTGGGGCTCAGCCCGAGCGTGCCGCTGTGCAGGCGACGGCGGTAACCGGGACGCGGGCAGCGCTGTATTCATCCATCGAAACGTCGGACGGCACGCTCGTCACGCCAGGTTAAGGCGTTCACGTTGTTGCACGCCCGCGGCGGGCCCTTCGGGCCGGCGGCGAAGCGGGGAGCTTGATAGGCACTGAATCAACGCGTGATCGGTGGAGGTGACGCGGGTTTCGGTGGGGTCGCTTCGACCAGACGACCGACCGCTCCCCGCGTAACAAAAGCGGCAGGACGGCAGCCCCCTCCGGGCCGCCGTCCTGCACGCCGTCAATGAACTGTTGCTCGCCGCGATGGGCGGGTCTTAGCGGCCGTCGCGGTCGGCGTCGCCGGGGAGCGCGCGTTCCACGCGGTGCCACGCGTCGCGGGTGGCGTGCTTGGCCTTGTCCCAGCCGAGGCTGGAGCTGCCCTTGGCGCGGTCCCAGTCGCGGCCGAGGTCGCCCTCGACCTCGTCGAACTTGCGCCCCTCGTGGCGGCTGCGCGACTCCCACCCGTAGCGGTAGGCGGGGGCGAGGTCGTTGTCGTAGCTGTGGCCCGAGGCGTAGGGGCGGGTCTTGTGGTTCTCGCGCCAGTAGGCGTCTTCCTCGGTTGGGTTGATGCTCTCGGCCACGCCCTTGCCGGCCAAGCCGCCGCCGAGCGCGCCGACCACCGCGCCGATCACGCCGCCGGCGACGGTGCCCGCGCCCGGGATGACCGAGCCGATCGCCGCGCCCGCCGCCGCGCCCGCCGCCCCGCCGCCGGCCGAGCCGACGCCCACGCCGACCGGGTGCGAGCCCGGCGCGCCGGTGATGGGGTCACGGTTGGCGTCGTGACGGTCCGAGTCCTTCATGTTGTTGCGATCATCGTTAGCCATAGTGCGCTCCTTTTCGTCTGGAACCGATCTCGTTTCGCTCCATCCCGGGAGCAAACTGATCAACCTCCTTCAAATTGAATGCCATGGCGAAGCGAACTCTGGCGATTGTTGCACATAAATCCGGAATACTTCGTTTAATGCGGTTGCGGAGTCCGGTTGTGAACTGTTGCTCCACACACAACCTTCAACGAAGGATTTGCCGGAGCGACGAGATGACGGGGCAAGACGGCGGGGTTCCAATCTCCGAGGGCGGGCCATGCCCAGCGCGCGTCGCTGACATGATCGAGAGGCAAGCGTGCTACGCGTCGGTCCGCACCCGCTTCCCGCTGGTGATGCTCAGCGCCTCGGCCTCCACGAGTCGGATCGCCGCCGCGGCGTCGGCGAGCGTCACGATCTGCGGCTGTCGGCGGTCGCGGACGCACGCGAGGAAGTAGTCGATCTCCCGCTCGTACCCCATCCCCGGCGGCACCTCGACCGCGGCCGGCGCGGCGTCGTCCTCGTAGAGCATCAGCGGGTTCGCGGCGGCGAGGTCGAGGACGGCGGTGGCGCGCTCGAAGTTGACCGTGTACGCCATCGTGAACGGGAAGCCCGGCCGCATCGCCCAGCCCCCCTCGGCCGTCACGAGCGGGCCCCCGTCGCCGTAGAGGTAGACGGTGCAGACGTGGTCGATCGCGCCGCTGACGGCGGCGTAGCCGTGGCTCTCGACGGCGCGGGGCGGGCCGAAGCAGTGGCGGACGAAGTCGGCGTCGTGGACGTGGAGGTCGAGGATCGCCCCGCCGCACGCGGCGCCGTCGGCGTAGAAGCGGCCGGCCGGGTGCGACGCGAGCCGGCGGAACGCCGCCGAGCGCACCGCGCCGTACCGGCGAGAGTCGACGGCCTCCTTCAGCCACGTCCAGCCGGGCCAGAAGCGCATGCACATCGCCGGCATCGCGACGACCTCGGGCCGCGCCGCGGCCGCCGCCACGATCGCGTCGGCGTCGGCGGCGGTGCGGGCGAGCGGCTTCTCGCACAGCACGTGCTTGCCCGCCTCGATCGCCGCGACGGCGAACGCGCGGTGCAGCGGCGTGGCGAGGCAGACGTCCACAACGTGCACCGCCGGGTCGCGGATGAGGTCCATGCCGTCGGCGTACTGCGCGACGGGCGCGAAGTCGAACCCGCCCTTGGCCTGACCCTCGATGTTGCCCGACGCGACTGCCCGCCCCGTCCGCCGGTCCTCGTTGCGATCGGCGACGGCGACGACGCGGACGTCGGGCCGCCTGGCGTAGACGTCGAGGTGCGTGACGCCCATCATCCCCAGGCCGACGATGCCGACGTTATGCACGCGCCGCCTCCCCCGCCTGCGGGCGGGCGTCGCGCAGCGCGGCGACGGCGGTCTTCACGTCGGCGAGCCGGGCGGCGCCCGCCTCGCGTTCGATCGCGAGCGGGCCGGCGTAGCCGACGGCCTTCAGCGCCGAGAGGAACGCCGACGGATTCACGCGGCCCGTGCCGAACGGCACCTCCGCGCCCCACTCGACGCCGGGCGCGTCCGACGGCGTCGCGTCCTTCACGTGGACGTGGCGGACGTGCTTGCCGAGCGTGCGGACGGCGTCGATCGGGTCGCCCGCGCCGTAGAGGATCATGTTGGCCGGGTCGAAGTTGATCGCGACGTTCGGCGCCGCGAGCGACTGCAGGAACGCCAGCAGTTCCGCCGCCGGCTCCTGACCGGTCTCCATCAGCAGCGTGATGTCGTGCCGCGCGAACAGGGCGGCCACCTCGCGGATGCGGTGGCGACGATCGGGGCGTAGCCGGCGTCGGTCGCGTGGGGCACGAACCCGACGTGGGCGGTGATGTGCTTCAGGCCCAGTTCGGCCGCCAGCGCGCGCGCGGCTCGCTCATCTCGCCGCTGCGGCCAGAGCGCGTCGGGGACGAACCCGCCGGTGTTGCGGATGGCGTCGATCGTGGAGTAGTCCTCGCCGGGGAAGTTGAGCATGCCGCCGGTGAGGGCGATGCCGCTGGCGTGGATCGTGCGGAGTTCATCCTGCCGCCGAGCGTCGTCGAGGTGGAGCAGGTCGGCGAGTGCGAGTTGCACGTGCGCGAGGCCCGCGTCGCGCACCTTTGCGACGAGTTCGGCGATCCCGGTCGGCTGCAGCGACCAACTGCACACCGCGATGTCGTGTCCGTGGAGTTGCATAGAGACCTTTCGGATGGAGGGCCGGAGGTGGACGGCCGGAAGGATGCGGCAACTCGGTTTCGACCGCAAGCCGCGGTCGCCGACGCGCGTTTCGTTCGCGAGGACGCGGCTCGTGCGTACCGCCCAGGCTTTGCGACACGGGCGTCCACTCCCTTCCTTTGCGGCCTCGCGCTCGAGCGGGTCCAACCACTCGCCGCACGTCCGTCGGCCGCTCCCCGACCTGGTGTCGGCGGGTGGCGCTTTCGGGGGCGTCGTGGCGGAAGGTCTACTCGTCGCCTGCACCCGCGCGCGTCGAGGTCGGTAATGATGATCGCCGCGTGCCGTCTGGAAACTGCAGATTGACGTCTTAACATCGGCGCGGTCGAATAAATGCTCGTGAGTGAGGAAGCCTCAAGACAGCCTGTCACTTCACCGCAGCGCGCTTTTGGTCACTCGACGATGGTTCTCACCGAGGAAAGCGGGTCACGAGAAGGAGGCCAGCGTATAGACGCGAGAACAAGCTCTGCCTGCACGAGGGCGGAAGCGGCAGAGGCGGAACTTCTTACTCAAGTTGCCGCGATGAGGTGCTGCAACGCGCATTGGCGCCATTATCTATCAGCAGCGATATTTTCGTCAAAGAAAAACCCGCGGTGGTTTCTTTGCGCTGTGCGGTGCCGGGAATTTGTTATTTCAACAACGCGGATACTTCCCGTATCGTAACTCGCAATGAGCATCGTGAGTCCACTCGATTCAGAGATCCTCGGTCTGCTCCGCCGGCACGGCCCACTCAGTCGGCGGGAACTACACGAACGAACGGGCCTGAGGCCCAACACGGTGGGCGAGGTCGCGGCGGCGCTGCTCGAACAGGGGATGCTGCGCGAGGGGGACCCCGAGGGCGGCGGCCCCGGTCGCCCCCGCCAGCCGCTGGAGATCGACCCGACGCGCCGCCGGGTGGTCGGGCTGGCGCTGGAGCCGGGCCGGGCGAGCGCGTGCCAGCTCAACCTGCAGGGCCGGCGCGTCGGCGAACTGAAGGAACGCGAGGTCGACGGCGCCGATCAGCTCGTCGCGGCCGCGTGTGAACTCGTGCGGGAGATGATCGGGCCGCAGGCGTTGGCGGTCGGCGTCAGCTCGACCGGCCTCGTCGACCCGCGGACCCACTCGATCCTTACCAGTTCCGCCACGCAGCGGCACTCCCCCACCCGCATCGAATCGATCTACGCCGCGATCGGCGACCGGCCCGTGCTGCTCGAGAACGACATGCACGCCAAGGCCGCGTACTGGCTGCTGACGCAGGACGCCGAGCCGACCGAGGACGTGCTGATGGTCGAGTTCCGCGACGGCGCCGGCGGCGCGGCGCTGCTCGTGAACGGCCGGCCCAACCGCGGCTGCGTGATCGGCGGCAACGAGCTGGGGCACACGCGCTTCCCGGTCGAGACCGACCTGTGCTTCTGCGGCCAGCAGGGGTGCCTCGAGCGCATCTGCAGTTCGGCGTTCCTCCGCCGCATCGGGCCCGACCCCAAGGCCGATCTGTACGACCGCCTCGCCTACTTCGACCCGTCCGACCCGGTGCTCGGGCAGGTCACGACGTACCTCGCGATGGGGATCGCCAACGCGATCAACTTCGTGCGCCCCAACCGCGTGGTGCTGACCGGCAAGGTCACGTCGTTCCTCCCGTTCTGCAACCACCTGATGAACCGCGTGCGGGCGCTGCTGCTGGCGCCGCTGGCCGACCTCGTGCGGATCGAGCAGTGGGAGCGGCCGCGCGTCGCGATGGCCGAGGCCGCGGGGTGGCTGGCGCTGGCGGCGATCTACCGCAGCGGGTGGGTCCCCGCCGACGTCAACGGCACCGGCTCGGCCACGTCGATCGACCCGAAGGTGCGCCGCCGGGCGCGCAAGGTCGCCGACCTCGGCGCCCTCCAGACCGCCCGGCCCGTCGCGCAATAGCGCGACCGTTAGGCCACGCGTATCGCGATCCGCCGGCGGCCGCTTCATCGCCCGTCGGGTGACCGGGGCTGACGCGGCCCCGTCGTCGCGACTGCTACACCGCCCCGGATGCGCGGCCCCGTCGTCGCGACTGCTACACCGCCCCGGATGCACTCAAGGCGCCGCCGCTCACCGTGTCACGTCTTCGAACGACGCGGGAGCCTGCTCCCTCAGTTCCCCCCGAGCGCGAGTCGCCCCGCGATTTCTCCGCGATGCTCTACATTCCCAACTCCCGCTTCGCCTCCGCGAACTTCGTCACCGCGTCCTCCAGGTCCGCCCGCGTGTGGGCGGCGGACATCTGGGTGCGAATGCGCGCCTTGCCGTGGGCGACCACCGGGTACGAGAAGCCGATGACGTAGACGCCCTTGGCGAGCATCGCCTCGGACAGGCGGGCGGCGCGCGGCGCGTCGCCGAGCATGATCGGCACGATCGGGTGCTCGCCGGGCAGGAGCGTGAAGCCGGCGCGGGTCATGGCGTCGCGGAAGAATCGCGTGTTGTCGCGGAGGCGGTCGAGCAGGTCGGTCGACGCCGTCACGAGGTCGATCGCCCGCAGCGCGCCGCCGACCACCGGCGGCGCGACGGTGTTGGAGAACAGGTACGGCCGCGAGCGCTGGCGGAGGTACTCCACGATCTCGCGGCGGCCGCTGACGTAGCCGCCGCTGGCGCCGCCGAGCGCCTTGCCGAGCGTGCCGGTGAAGACGTCGACGCGGCCCAGGACGCCGTGGTGCTCGTGCGTGCCGCGCCCGGTCCGGCCGAGCACGCCCACGCCGTGCGAGTCGTCGACCATCACCAGCGCGCCGTAGCGGTCGGCGAGGTCGCAGATCGCCGGGAGGTTCGCGATCGTGCCGTCCATCGAGAAGACGCCGTCGGTCGCGATCATGCGGAACCGCGCGCCGGCGGCGACGGCCTCCTTCAGCTTCGCCTCGAGGTCCGTGACGTCGTTGTTGCGGTAGCGGAAGCGCTTGGCCTTACAGAGCCGGATGCCGTCGATGATGCTGGCGTGATTCAGCTCGTCGGAGACGATCGCGTCGGCGTCGCCGAGCAGCGTCTCGAACAGCCCGCCGTTGGCGTCGAAGCAACTGCCGTAGAGGATCGTGTCGTCGGCGCCGAGGAACTCGCTCAGCCGCCGCTCGAGCGTCTTGTGGATCGCCTGCGTGCCGCAGATGAACCGCACCGACGCCAGGCCGTACCCCCACTCGTCGAGCGCGGCCTTCGCGGCGGCGGTCACGTCCGGGTGCTGGGCGAGGCCGAGGTAGTTGTTCGCGCAAAGGTTGAGCACGTGCGGGCGGCCCGGCACGTCGACGTGCGTGCCCTGCGGCGTGTCGATCACGCGCTCGGACTTGTACAGGCCCTGCTCGCGCACCTGCGCCAACTGATCGACCAGAAACTGCCGCACCGGCGCGTAGGCGCTCATCACTTCCCTTTCTCGTCGGCGGCGCCCGTCGCGCCGCTTTCCTTCGCCTCGTCGTCCGCGGGCGCGGAGCCCGGGCGGTACTCGAACACCGTCAGCACCGGCGCGTGGTCCGAAGCCACCTTCTCGTCGATCACCCGGCTCTCCACGACCCGCCAGCCCGCCGCCGGCCGGTACAACACGTAATCGATCTGCTTCCGCGGCGCCTTCGCCGGAAACGTCTTAAGGTTCCGGCCCGCCGTGGCGTCCTTCCACCCCTTCAGGAGCATCTGGATCGTCGGCGCGTCCGGCTCTTCGTTGAGGTCGCCCGCGAGGATCATCAGGCCCTCCTCGCGCCGGCCGGCCAGCACACGCTCGATCTCGCGTGCCTGCGCCATCCGTTGGCCGGCGTTGCGGTGGTCGAGGTGCGTGCCGAGGACCGTCACCGGCGCCGCCACGCCCTCTACCGCGACGCGGGCCTCGGCCATCACCCGCGGCTCCGACCCCTGCGCCGCCGGCAGCGGGTGCGTGCTGGCGGACATCGGCTCGGTCTTCGTGAGGATCGCGCCGCCGTACTTGCCGCCGTCGTAGTCCATCGCGGGGGCGAAGCTGGCGTGCATCCCCGTGAGCTCGGCCAGCACAGCCGCCTGATCGACGAGGCCGGAGCGGGCCGTCTTCACGTCCACCTCCTGCAGCGCGACGAGGTCGGGGTCGGCCGAACGGATGACGGCGGCGATGCGCCGCAGGTCCACCTTCTCGTCGGCGCCCTCGCCGTGGTGGATGTTGTACGTGAGCACGCGGAGCGTGACGGGGTCGCCCCCCCGCACGGGCGGAGTGACGAACGTCGCCAGCGCGATCGCCGGGAGCAGTAACAGGATCATCCCGGCCCCGCGCCAGTTTCTCGGCGAAGCCGCGGGCGGCGCAGGCGCGACCGACGCGCACGGGACGGCACATCCGACCAGTGATCTCGTCATCGCCCCGCCTCCGCCCAGTTGAGGATCACTTTCCCCGACTCGCCGCTCTTCATGACCTCGAAGCCGCGCTCGAACTCGGTGTACGGGTAGCGGTGGGTGATGACCGGCTTGATGTCCAGGCCGCTCTGGAGCATCACGGTCATCTTGTACCACGTCTCGTACATCTCGCGGCCGTAGATGCCCTTGATCGTGAGCATGTTGAAGATCACGGCGTTCCAGTCGATCGCCATCTCGCCGCCCGGCGGGATGCCGAGCATCGCGATCTTCCCGCCGTGCGCCATGTTGGCGATCATGTCGCGGAACGCGCCGGCGTTGCCGCTCATCTCCAGGCCAACGTCAAACCCCTCCTGCATCGCCAGTTCCCGCTGCACGTCCGCCAAGCCCTCGCGCGAGACGTTCACGACGCGCGTCGCGCCCATCTTCTGCGCGAGCCCGAGCCGCCACGAATTGACGTCGGTGACGACGACGTGGCGTGCCCCCGCGTGCCGCGCGATGGCCGCCGCCATGCAGCCGATCGGGCCGGCGCCGGTGATCAGCACGTCCTCGCCGAGCAGGTCGAACGACAGCGCGGTGTGGACGGCGTTGCCGAACGGGTCGAAGACCGACGCGACGTCGAGGTCGATGCCCGGCGCGTGGTGCCACACGTTCGTCATCGGCAGCGACAAATACTCCGCGAACGCGCCCGGCCGGTTCACGCCGACGCCCTTCGTGTCCTTGCACAAATGTCGCCGCCCGGCGAGGCAGTTGCGGCAGCGGCCGCAGACGACGTGCCCCTCGCCGCTGACGACGTCGCCGACGCGAAAGTCGACCACGTTCGACCCGACCTCCGCTACGTGCCCGACGAACTCGTGCCCGACGACCATCGGCACGGGGATCGTCCTGCGCGCCCACGCGTCCCAGTTGTGGATGTGCAGGTCGGTGCCGCAGATGCCGGTGCGATCGACGCGGATCAACACGTCGTTGATCCCGACCGACGGCACCGGCACGTCCTCCAGCCAGAGCCCCGGCTCCGCGTGCCGCTTCACCAGCGCCTTCATTCGTTCCATGGACTCACTCGCGCCTCGCGGCCGAACGCGTTGCCGCGCCCAGCGTGTTTGTGGTTGGGTTCGATCCGCGACTGATGATATGAGCGGCGGGCGCGACGGGGAAGGACGGGGGACGGTCGCGCCGGCTGACGCGATCCGCCGCGGCCGCTCGCGGTCTGGACGACGACAAGCATGAACTTGATTGCGGAAGCTCGCTCCACCATTCCGCCGCGCACCTGCCGCGCGTTCGTCGTGGCCTTCACGGGACAACTCGCGGCTGTCGGAGGACGAAGTGCGCCCTCCCTAGCCACAGTTTCTGGGGGGGGGGCGGGGGAAGGGTTCGCGCGGCTGACGTGCCATGTGGAGGGGCGCCGGCTGCGAGATCCCTCTCCCCTGCCCTCTCCCGAGCGTACTGGGGAGAAAGGAGGGCGCGATTCGCGGATACGACGCCGTTGCTTCTCCCATTCGAACATCGCCGGTGATCGTGCAGACTTCGGTCGGGGGAACCGTGGGAGCAAGCTCCCACGGCGTTCGAAAACGCTACACGACAACCTTCGGTGCTCTATTCGCGACGTGTCGGGGCCGTCACGCCAGCACGTCCTTCACGACGTGGCCGCTCACGTCGGTGAGGCGGTAGTGGCGGCCCTGGAACTTGTGGGTGAGCTTCTCGTGGTCGATGCCGAGTTGGTGGAGGATCGTGGCCTGCAGGTCGTGGACGTGCACGGGGTTCTCGGTCACGTTGTAGCCGAGGTCGTCGGTCGCGCCGTAGGTGACGCCGGGGCGGACGCCGCCGCCGCACATCCACGTCGTGAAGCAGCGCGGGTGGTGGTCGCGGCCGTAGTCGGTGGCGGTGAGTTTGCCCTGCGAGTAGCTCGTGCGCCCGAACTCGCCGCCCCAGACGACGAGCGTGTCGTCGAGCAGGCCACGCTGTTTAAGGTCGGTGACGAGCGCGTAGCAGGCGCGGTCGACGTCCTTCGCCTGCCGGCGGATGCCGTTGGGCAGGCCGCCGTGGTGGTCCCAGCCGGGGTGGTAGAGTTGGATGAACCGCACGTCGCGCTCGGCGAGGCGGCGGGCGAGGAGGCAGTTGGCGGCGAACGTGCCGGGCTCGCGCGCCTCGGGGCCGTAGAGGTCGAACGTGGCGTCCGGCTCGGCCGCGACGTCCATCACCGACGGCACGCTCGCCTGCATGCGGAACGCCATCTCGTACTGCGCGACGCGGGCGCCGATCTCCGGGTCGCCCAGGTCGTCGACCTGCAACGCGTGTAAGTCCGCGAGTCGGTCGAGCATCTTCCGCCGGCCCGCGACGGAGACGCCGTCGGGGTTCTTCAGGAACAGCACCGGGTCCCGGCCCGCACGGAACTGGACGCCCTGGTGGATGCTCGGCAAAAAGCCGTTGCCCCACAGGCGGGCGTAGAGCGGCTGGTCGATGCGGTCCTTCGAGACGAGCACGACGAACGACGGCAGATTCTCGTTGGCGCTCCCGAGCCCGTAGCTCAACCACGCCCCCATCGACGGGCGGCCGGCGAGTTGGTGGCCGGTCTGGAAGAACGTGATGGCGGGGTCGTGGTTGATCGGCTCGGTGTGCATCGACTTGACGAAGCACAAGTCGTCCGCCATCCGCGCCGTCCACGGCATGAGGTCCGACACCGTCGCGCCGCTTTGACCGTGTCGGGCGAACTTGAAGATCGAGCCGGCGAGCGGCAGCGTCGACTGGTTGCCCGACATGCCCGTGAGCCGCTGACCCATGCGCACGCTCGCCGGCAGGTCCCGGCCGTTCATCTCGTTCAGCCGCGGCTTGTGGTCGAACAAATCGTGCTGCGACGGCCCGCCGGACATGAACAGGTAGATGACGCGCTTCGCCTTCGGCGCGATCTGCGGCGCGGCGAGGACCCCCGTGAACGGGTTCGGCGCAGCCGGCGCGGCGGCACCCGCCGAGCGGTTGAGCAGCGCCGCCAGCGCGACGCCGCCGAGGCCGAGCCCGCGGCCGAGGAAGTCGCGGCGGGTGGCGCGGGGGTCGAAGTTGTCGCAGTAGCGGGGCATGCTCGGTCACCGCCTCATGTACGCTTCGTCGTGACTCAACAGCGCCTGCGCCAGCACCGTCGCCGCGGCGAGATCGACCGGGTCGAGCGACGCGTCCGGCTTCGCCTCCCCCACCGCCAGCAGTTTCGTGGCCGCCGCAGGATCGGCGCTGAAGAGGGCCCGCTGCTCGTCGAAAAGTTGGCGGAGCAGCGGCAGTTCCCGCGCCGTCGGTGGCCGCCCTGTCACGAGGCGGAACGCCCACGGGAGGCGTGCGTCGGGCGTGGTGCCGCCCTCCTTCATCATCCGCTGGCCGACGAAGCGGGCGGCCTCGACGAGCTGCGGGTCGTTCAGCATCGCCAGCGCCTGCAGCGGCGTGCTCGTGCTCTGCCGCTGCGCCGCGCAGACGCTCCGGTCGGCGGCGTCGAACGTGACCATCGACGGCGGCGGGACCGTGCGCTTCCAGAACGTGTAGAGGCTCCGCCGGTAAAGGTCCGGGCCCGATGATCGGTCGTACGTCGGCCGGCCCATCGCCACGTCCCACACGCCGTCCGGCTGGTACGGCTTGACGCTCGGCCCGCCGAGCTTTTCCGTCAGGAGCCCGCTCACGGCGATCGCGCCGTCGCGGAGCATCTCGGCGGTCAGTCGCCGCGCGGGGCCGCGGGCGAGCAGTTCGTTCGCCGGGTCGCGGGCCAGCAGGTCGGCCGACGTCCTCGATGATTGCCGGTACGTCGCGGACATCGCGACGAGCTTCAGCAGGCGCTTCACGTCCCAATCAAGATCGTCGACGAACGTGCGGGCGAGACCATCGAGCAACTCTGGGTGGGAGGGCTGGCCGCCCTGGCTGCCGAAGTTGTCGCTCGTCTCGACGAGGCCGCGGCCGAACATCTGTTGCCAGAGGCGGTTGACCGTGACGCGGGCCGTGAGCGGGTGATCCGGCTGGAGGAGCCACCGCGCGAGGCCGAGGCGGTTGCGCGGCTGATCCTTCGGGAACGAGCCGAGCGACGCCGGCACGTCCGGCGACACGGCCTCGCCCGGCGCGTCGTACGCGCCGCGCTTCAGGACGTGCGCCGGCTTCGGCGTCGCCAGTTCCTGCATCACCATGATCTCGGGCACCGGCTCGATCAGCCGCCGCTGCTCATCCCGGACGGCGCGAAGCGCCGTGGCCGCTTCGACCGACGGCGCGTGCGCGCCGGCGAGGAAGACGTCGCGGAGTCCTGAACGCTGCTCAGCCGTCAGCCGCTCGGTCGGCGTCGTCCACGCCGTTTCGTAGTCGGTCCGGCCGGCGAGGCGGGCGATCTCCAAGGCGCTCGCATCCCAGTTCAACGCAATGAGGTCGTCGACCGCGCCGCCCTTGAAACCGCTGTCGCGGAAGCGGTGGCCGACCGCCAGGTCGGGCTCGCCGCCGGCGTAGGTGATGTCCTTCGTCAGCTTGTCGCGGACGACGTCGACGGCGGTCGCCGCGCCGTCGACGTAAACCCGCACGCCCGCCGCCCGGCTCGACCCGTCGTAGGTGACGGCGACGTGCGACCAGCGGCCGACCGGGAGGCGATCGGTCGACACCACCTTCAGCGCGTTGCCCGGCCACATGTGGTGCAGGCCGAACGCGACGCGGCCCCCTTCTAGCAAGATCTCGTAACCACGGCTGCCGGCGTCGACCGGGGCCTTGCTGTGGTGCAGCATGACCGCCCGCGGCTCGTGCTTTTCAGCGCGGAGCCAGAGCGCGAGTGTGAACGGGTCGGACCGCGTGAAGTGGCCGACGCCGGGGAACGTGAACCCGTCCTCGCCGTCGAGGCGCGCCGCCTTGCCGTGCTTGCCGTCGATCAACTCCGGCGACTCGACAAGCTTCCCCGGCTTCGTCGCGTCCGCTACGTTCGCCACAGTTCCGTCGGGGATTTCATCGAACGTGAAGCGTCCGACGGTCCCGGCCAACGCCGGCGGCTCCGCGGGACGCGCGGCGAGCCACTTCTCGAAGTCGGCGTCGGCGGCGTCGCGAACCCCCGCCAGCCGCGCCTCGGCCTCGGCGATGCGGGCCTTCGCGGCCGCCAGTTTCGCGTCGGTCGCGTCGTCCGACAGCAGCAGCGTCGGCACGGGGACGGCGTCGGTGAAGTAGGTCGTCTGCCCGGACTCGTCGATGTTCTGGAAGAACGCGAAGAGCGAGTAGAAGTCCTTCTGCGTGATCGGGTCGTACTTGTGGTCGTGGCAGCGGGCGCACTCGAACGTCAGGCCGAGGAACGCGGTGCCCATCGTGTTCACCCGGTCGGCCACGTACGCGATCCGGAACTCCTCCTCGACGATCCCGCCCTCCTCGTTCTGCATGTGGTGGCGGTTGAACGCCGTCGCCAGCCGTTGCTCCTTCGTCGGGTTCGGCAGCAGGTCGCCGGCGAGTTGCCACGTGAGGAAGTCGTCGTACGGCAGGTTCTCGTTGAACGCCTTGATGACCCAGTCGCGCCACGGCCAGGTCGCGCGGTAGCGGTCCATCTGGTAGCCGTGCGTGTCGGCGTAGCGGGCGAGGTCGAGCCAGTCGCTCGCCATCCGCTCGCCGTACCGCGGCGACGCGAGCAGACGATCCACTACTTTCTCGTACGCGTCCGGCGACTGATCCGCGAGAAACGCGTCCATCTCCGCCGGCGTCGGCGGCAGGCCGGTCAGGTCGAGCGTCACCCGGCGGAGCAGCGTCTCGCGCTTCGCCTCGGGCGACGGCTTCAGCCCTTCCTTCTCGAGGCGGGCGAGCACCAGCGCGTCGACCGCGTTCCGCGCCCACCCCCGCGTCGCCGGCTTCGGCGTCGCCGCCCGCGCCGGCGGCACCAGCGCTTGAGTGCTTCCCCCACGCCGCCCCCTGCTCCACCCACCGCGCCAGCACGTCGCGCTGCGCCAGCGTCAGCGACCGGTTCGAGTCCGGCGGCGGCATGACGACGTCCGGGTCGCGCGACAGGATCCGGCGGACGATCTCGCTCTCGCCCGGCTTGCCCGGCACGACCGCGGCGACGCCGTTCTTCGTGCGGTACGCCCCCTCCCGCGTGTCGAGGGCGCAGCCCCCGCCTCGCGGGTGGCCGGGTCGGGGCCGTGGCAGTGGTAGCAGGCGTCGGACAGGATCGGCAGCACGTCGCGGCCGTAGAGCACCTCGCCGCGGTCGGCGCGCGACGCGCGCCCGTCGCGCCGAACGCAAGGACGCAGAGGATGACGGCGGTGCAGCGACGCATGATCAAAAGTGCAGTCCCGCGAACAGAGGCCCCACACTTATACGCCCCACGACCCGCGGCGTGCGATGCGGCCACAAAATGCACCGTCTTCGGCAGACAGGACCTGCGCGAGCACGAAGGTGAACCAGAGACTGTCAACCGATGAACAACGCCCGTTACGATCCCCGTGGTCGCCGCCGGAACCGACTTTCGCAACCCGGTTCGGCATCGCGGCCGTCCTGCCGCGACGACCCCACGAGCACTTCTTCCTACTGACTACTGACTCCTGACTCCTGACTCCTGCCTACCCCCCACATCCCCACCCCCACTCCCCACTCCCTACCGCTTCCCCGCCGGCCGCGGCGGGTTATGCCCCGCCTTCAGCTCCGCCACGACCGGCTTCAGGTCGCCCACGTACTCGACGTGGCCGTCGGCGAAGAGCACGTTGCCGCCGGCGGGCCGGCCCTTCGCGGCCATCCCGGGGTTGTGGTTCTCCGACGACTCGATCGCCACGATCGCCTCCGACGCGGCGCGGTAGTCCAGGCCGGCCCCGAAGTACTCGTACGACAGGTGCTTGCCCGGCGTAAGGTTGGCAATTTGCTGCCCGACGGTCGTGCCCGGCGCGTGGACGTGGTCGGTCGAGGGCAGACGAACACGTGCGGCGTCAGGTCCTGCGTCTTGAGGATCGTCGCGAAGTCCGGCGGCAGCGCGCCCTTGTTCTCGTTGGCGTACATCTGGGCCGCCATCCCGATCTGCCGGAGGGTTCTCGCGCTCTTGATGCGCTTTGAGGTGTGGCGGGTGCCGTTGCGCGACGGCCGCCTGATCGTCACCAGGAGGAGCGAGAAGAGCAGGATGACGGCGCCGAGCACGATCAGCGCGATCGCCCGGCACCTGCCGCCTACCCACGGGTCGCGCGTCTTGCGCAGGCCGAAGTCGCCGAGGATGATCGCCAGCAGCCCCGGGACCAGCGGGACGACGAACCCGAGCACGCCGCTGACGAGGCTGGCGATCGCCAGGCCGTTGGTGCGCTGCGGCTGGTGAAACCGCTCCGGCGTCTCGTAGCCGGGCGTGGCGAGGCCCGGCGTCTGCTGCGCCGACTGAGGCGTCGCGTGCGGCGACGCCAGCGGCGGCGGCTGCGCGGCGGGCGCGGCGTAGCCCGGGACCTCGGCGACGAACGGCTTGCCGCAACTCGTACACGTGATCGTCCGCCCGGCGTACTGCGGGGCCTGCTCGTCCGTCAGCCCGTAGACCTGGTTGCAGTTCGGGCACCGCATCTCGACCGCCATGCGACCACCTCCCTTTTCGCGTGCGGCGATCCTAACCGGCCGCCGTTACACTGTCCCGCTTCCGCACGGCCCACGACGCGCCACCATCACCCGCCCCCCCCCCCGCGCCGGGCCTTGCCGCCGGCGCCGACGCGGCGTGCGAGGCCGACGACGGCGACGTGCTGCGATTGGCACATTGCCCCGCCTGCGACTACTCCCTGAAAGGTTCGCCGCCGGCCGGCGTATGCCCGGAATGCGGCGAGCGGTACGACGACGACGGCACCCTCGTGCTCCTCTTCGGATGGGGCCCCGGTTACCACCGCGGCGCCGAGGCGGCGCTGCCGTGGAGGGCGATCGGGTGGCCGCTCGTGCTAGGTGTCGCCTTCCTGGGTCTTGTGTGGATACGCCCGGCACCGCGAAGCGTCATACCGATGGCGATATGGACGCTCGGCTGTTGCGCATTTGCGGTCGGGCGTGGCTTGTGGTGCCACCATCACCACGCGCAACGGCCGCCGCTGCGCCTCTGGTTTACGCCGCTCGGCGCCGGGTGGTGCTCGAGGCGCATCCGGACGCCGAGACTGACCCCGTGGGCGAAGGCGAGCAACGTCGTGATCGTTCCCCTGAAGCCGTCCCTGTACCGCGTCACGTGCCTCCGGGGTTTCTGGGGGGCGCTCTGGTGGGGCCCGGTGATCGACGTGGAACTCCGACTCGGCGAGGCCGAGGCGCGGGCGCTCGAGGCGCGTCTCAAGGGATGGCACCGCAGGCTCAATTCGCCCAGCGGTCGTCCACTGGGAGCTTCTGAAAGTTCTGGTGCCCAGGGCATGTCATCCTGAGCGCAGCGAAGGATCTCCCGTCGTTCCGGCGACACCCGCGGGAGATCCTTCACTGCGCTCAGGATGACAAACTGCCGGCCGCGGTACTTTTCGAAGCTCTAAATCGTGTCCACCAAATAGAGAAGCCGGCCCCGCGGCGCATGGCAGGGTCCGGGGATTGATCGACCGCTGTCGCGGATTGGCGCGGTACAATGCTGAGAATGGGTGACGCCGCAGAAGCCCGGCCCGTCGTCGCGGACGCGCTCCGTCTCCAGATCTGTCCCGCTTGCGATTACGCACTTGCGGGGCTCCCGCCGGAGGGGACGTGCCCGGAGTGTGGCGGGCAGTACGACCAGAGCCTCATCGTCCTCGACGGCTGGGCGCGCGGCGACCACGTCCACGTCGGCAACGCGCGGCCGTGGATCGCGGTCCTCCTGCTCCTGCCGAACGCCTGGTATCTCTGGGTGACGTGGCAGGAATTCCGCCAGTCCCAGAACCCGTGGCTGCTCTTGATGCCGGGCGTCGTCGTCGCGCTGATCGCCTGGCTGTTGTGGGTGCGGTTCACGAGCGACCGCCGCGGCCCGACGCGGGTTTGGCTCGGGCTCGGCGGCTGCGTGCAAGCGGATGACGACAGCGTGGCGAAAACGCGCGGCCGGACGCCTTGGTCGCAGATCGAATCGGTCGAGTTGATCCCCCGCGGCGGCGACCGGTTGCACGTGAAGCTCGGCCGGTCGCACCGCTGGTACCGATTGAGTTCGACGGCCGTCAACGCGGAGGTGCATTGGCCGGCCGCACACGTCGACGCGCTGCGAGCGCGAATCGACGAATGGCGGTCGGCGTCCCCCTGGGGCATTCCGGCGACCGAACGGCAGCCGTCGCGGTGAGCCAAGCGGCATCGTCCGACGTACAATAGAAGCCGTCCGCGCGGTGCGGACGGGCGCGCATAACAGCAGGGACCGCCGATGTCTTGGATCGAGAACCGTTTCGAGGAGGGGCTGATCGTCACCAGCCTCGACTTCATGATCAACTGGGGCCGCAAGAACAGCCTCTGGCCGATGACGTTCGGGCTGGCGTGCTGCGCGATCGAGATGATGGCGGTGGGCGCGTCTCGGTTCGACCTCGACCGATTCGGCGCCGGCGCGTTCCGCGCCACGCCGCGGCAATCCGACCTGATGATCGTGGCCGGCACGGTCAACTACAAGATGGCCAGCCGGGTGAAGCGCCTCTACCACCAGATGCCCGACCCGAAGTACGTCATCGCCATGGGCGCCTGCACGGTGGGCGGCGGCCCCTACTTCAAGTACGGGTACAACGTGGTGAAGGGCGTGGACCTCGTCGTCCCGGTCGACGTCTACGTACCCGGCTGCCCGCCCCGCCCCGAGGCGCTGATGGAGGGCATCATGCGCCTCCAGGACAAGATCCACGCCCAGACGATCGGCGTCCCCCGTGCCGCCAAGCCCGCCGCCGAACGCGGGCCGCTCATCGCCCCCTCGCCCGTGACGGCGTGAGACGTTCGGCTCGTCCGGCACGAACTCCGGTCGCACTCAACTGGAAGGGATTTTCCTCGCGGGGAACGTCCCAATGGGAGCGGCGACATGCACCCGCATCTCGGGGCGGAGGACCGCGTCACCCCGCGCCGGAGATCTCTCGTCGCTGTCGCTCGTCGTTTTACGGTTCTCGCCACTTCGGGATGGCCAGTCGTTACTGGAGCGGCTTCACATCCGTCTTCGCGACCGACGCGCTGATGAGCAGGAACATCGGCCCCTGCACCTCGGCGCCCGGGGCGGCGGCGGGCCGGCCCTGCTTCCCTTTCGCGGCGTCGGCGTTACCGGCGTCGGCCTTCTCGGCGCGGGCGGGCGGCGGGCCGGCCTCGCCGAGGTACGTCAGCACGGCTTGGCCGTCGGGGACGACGAACGTGCGGTCGGTCGCGAACGACTCGATCACCGGCACCTGGATCTCCAGCGGCTTCCCGTCCGGCGAGGCTTGGGTCTCCTCCTTCAACTCGAGGAGGCGGGCCCACTGGAACTTCACCTCGAGCGCGACGGTGCGGCCGTCGTTCGCGACCGTCCCGCGGATGTCGTTTACGACGCCGGTGGAGACGACGCCGATGTTCGGGTCGGTGGCGACGCGCTTGCCGTTGACGACGAACTCGCCGTAACCCTCGACGAACGCCCGCTGGTTGGCGACCAGGACGTACGCCCGCTGGCGGTCGAAGATCGTAACGCGCGGCGCGGTGACGACCGAACCGTCAGCCGACGCCTGGACCGTCCGCAGCAGCGCGTCGACGTCGGCGGCGGTGAGGTCGATCGCCGGCCGGCCGGGCGACATCGCCGTCAGCAGTTTGTCGGCCACGGCGGCGTCGGGGAGGTCGGCGACGTTGACCCCGAGCGCGAGTTGGCGCGCCTCGACGGTGATCTGCGTCGCCCGCGCCTGGCGCAGGCCGTCGAGCAGGCGCGTGAGGCGCGCGACCGCCGCCTCCGTGCCCTTCAGGGTCAGTTCCCCGTGTTCATCAATGCTGACGGACGTGGTCGGCCGCTCGTCGGCCCTGACGGCTTTGCGGAGCCATTCCTCGAGGCTCTTAACTCGTTCCGCCCGCGTCAGGGGCGCGTTGTCAGCCGCCGGGTCCTTGCCGGAGGAGGCGCCGGACTGAACGCCGAGTTTCGGCGCGTCGGTGAAGTCGGGGATCTGCACCAGGAGGTGCCGCACGTCATACGCGCCGCTCACCTCCTCGGCCGCCGCCGGGGCCGCCGCGGCGGCGAGGAGCAGGACGGGCAGGACGAGGAGGAACGGCCGGGGGAGCCGCGCGTAAGGCATGGGGTGACCTCAGCGGTGAGCGTGCGTCGGACGGCCGGCGGGCGACGGCGCAGTCGGCCGGAGGAAGGTCTACCCGCGGCCGGCGCGGTCGCAACTTAATCTTTGAGAGATGTGCGTCGTTCCAGCAAGACGCCGGGCGGCCGGTTGCGTTCGCGATCGTCCGGGACGAGCGGAAGAGCGCCCGTGGTGCCACCCCGGCGCAGTGCCGGGTCGCTGCGCGTCACCGAGCCTCTTCGAACGCCGCGTGAGCTTGCTCCCACGGTTCCGCGCGGGCGATCTCGTCGCCGAGATTCTACCGTGCGCTACGCCGGCTGCGTGTGGTTGCACTGCTCGCAGCGGGTGTGGCGGCGGAAGATCGGCAGCGGCGCGCCGAGCAGGAGGATCGAGAGGAAGATCAGCCGGCGGGAGTGCTCGGTGTGGAGGCGGTCGGACCCGCACCGCGGGCAAGCGACTGGCCGTCGAACAGCGGCTCGTCCGACTCGGCCGGCGCGGGCAGGTGCAGCAGTTGACGCGCCTCGGCAAGGCGGGCGGCGGGCACTTGCAGCTTGATGCCGCCGGCGGCGTTGGCGAGGAGCCAGTCGGTGGCGATGAGGTTCTCGTCGAGGATGAGCGTGGGGATCCCCTGCCCTCCAGCCGCAGGCGGGCGACGTGAACGGCGGGCGGTTGCCAGAACGTGGCGGCGGTGACCAGGGGCCCTCGTTGTCGCCGTCGTCGCGGTCGCCGTCGTCGTCGTCGCCTTCGCCGTCGTCATCGTGCGGGGGCGGAGCGCCTCGTCGCCGAGGAGGTCCTCGTCCGCGTCCTTCAGGAGTTCCGGGGCCGCCGTTGGCATCGAATCATTGTACGGGCCGAACGCGGCCCGTGCCGCGGCCCGCAGCGCGCGAGGGGCGGGCCGGGCCGTCGAAGGTGACCGGTGAATTCGAACTCACACCCTCGGGTTCACAGCCCGGCTCTAACCGAGTTGAGCTACGGCCACAGAGACGACGGCTGGATTCGAACCAGCGTGGGGCGGCGAACCGTCCCGCGGCGGGCTTGCAGGCCCGTGCCTGGCCACTCGGCCACGTCGTCGTCGTCATTCTCGTCTTGTCGCGTTTCGTCGTCGTCGCAACCTGTTCGTGCAGCGCCGGGCAGGGATCGAACCTGCCGCCTCCCGGTTTGGAGCCGGGCGTTCCGCCTTTGGAACTTCCGGCGCGTGTGCGCGGGGTCGTGTCGGTTCCCGCGGCGGGTTGTTGCTTCTTATTCGATCGTGATAAGACTCCTCAGGGCATCGTGGCCACCGGAGGGTGGCCACGCCGGCGGAGCCGCCGATTGCGCGCGGTGGCAATTCTCTCGATCGGTCCATCGAAGCTGCCGGGTCCATCGCATCGCAACGTTATTCAGTGCACGGGGGGAGGGACTCGAACCCCGAAGGCCCGAAGGCCAGCAGGTCTACAGCCTGCCGCATTTGCCGCTCTGCCACCCGTGCCCGAAAAGAGTGGAGGGTGCGGGGTGGAAGAGTGGGGAGTAGGGAAAAATGCATCTTCCACCCCACCACCCCACCACCCCACCACTCTTCCACTCCCCACTCCTCCACTCCACTCCCCACTCCTCCACCTCTCACGCACGCTCCCAGCGGGGCTCGAACCGCACTGACCGGCTTGAAAGGCCGGGGTCCTGTTCCGGTTAGACGATGAGAGCGAACGCGCCCCGCGATGCTTCCGGCGGGGATCGAACCCGCATTTCCCTCGCTGAGAACGAGGTCGCCGATTCCGAGTTAGCAGACGGAAGCGAGAAACCGCGATCAGCCGCGTTCGTGGCACGGATACGGCCAATGCGGCCGCGGCCGTTTGTGCGGGCGGGAGAGGTGCGAGCGGGATGCGGTGCGACGAATCAACATGACGTCACCTGCGATTCATTAACGCGGGCATGATGGGTTCGAGCCGAACCCGCGCCCGCGCGCGACGCCGGGCGTGTGCCCCGGCCGAACAATACTCTGCGAATGGGTGAACGGCCGGAGTCGAACCGGCAACCTTGGGCTTATGAAGCCGCTGCTCTACCAATTGAGCTACGCACCCGAAATCAAAATTCATGTCGAGCGAAACAGGGGCTTACCCGCGTCTCCGACGAAGCGGCGACTTCGGCGGACGACGGCGCAGACCAACACGGTGTCAATCCCGCTCTCTACAGCTGAACGCAGAGAACAAAAACTCCCTCCTACTCCCCACCCCCCCCCTCCCCCTCCCCACTCCTCACCCCCCCGGGACGGGCCGGGCGGTCGGGGTTCAGGGTCCGGGTCGCGCGCGGGCTGCCACCGCTCCTACTTATTCCTGAACCCCGAATGCCGCGCCCGTTCCGTCCCGCCAGGGCCGCAAGCCGGAAACGATCCGGCGACCTCCGCTTTACGAGAGCGGCGCTCTGCCAACTGAGCTACTGCGGCGTATTCCTTAGCCACCGATGGGGCACCGATGGACACCGATAAATGAAGAAACGTGGTCCCCTCTTCATCGGTGTCCATCGGTGCCCCATCGGTGGCTCAATTCAACTCGAACGATTCTCACAGAGCACAAGGCGGGGATCGAACCCGCGACCTCGTCCTTACCATGGACGCGCTCTACCGACTGAGCTACCCGTGCTTCCCGCTCAGACGTCCGACGCGCGGCGGGTCTTGAGGTGATCGCGCGACTGCCGCTCGAGCACCTTCGCCGGCAGCGTGGCGGGGGCCGCGTAGACGACGGTCCACCCGTCGGTCCAGTCGCCGGTCTCGGGGTCCTTCAGGCGGACGCGCCGGTTGACGAGCGCGATCCGCGCCGGGATCCAGCTCACCATCCGCGCCACGCCCACGCCGTCGCCCGCGGGCTTGGTCAACTCACATTGCTTGAACAGTTCCTGTCGCACGCCGAGCTCCTTTTCGCGTTCGCGTCGCGTGATCGCACGTGCAGCGGGTGGGGTTCGAACCCACGGCATCCGGTTTGGAAGACCGGCACTCTTCCGTCTGAGTTACCGCTGCGGGAGGGGGAGGAGTGGGGAGTGGCGGAGTGGGGAGTGGGGCGAAAACTCCCGCCCGCTCCGTCCTCCCGTTTCATCCTTCATCCTTCCGCCTTCATCATTGGACTCCATGTGGACTCCTGGGATCGAACCAGGGACGCGCGGCTCTTCAGGCCACCGCTCTACCGCTGAGCTAAGTCCACGCTTGTTCCTGTCATTCAGCGCCACCAACGGGACTCGAACCCGTGACCTTCCGGTTGACAACCGGATGCTCTATCCAGCTGAGCTATGGCGGCGTTCGCGGGGCAAGGGTCAAGAGTCAAGGATCAAGAGTCGCATGACCAAGACGCTCGTCGCCCCGATTAACTATCACCTCGCCCCGTCTTCTGACTCCTGACTCCTGACTCTTCCACTCCCCACCTTCCACTCCTCTACTCCCCACTCTTCCCTCCCACATGCTCCGGGCAGGACTCGAACCTGCACTGACGTGACTCTCGATCACGCGCCTCTGCCGATTGGGCTACCGAAGCATCCCGACCCTTGATGGATCCCGGAGGGATTCGAACCCTCATTTCCCGGGTGCAAACCGGGCGTCCTGCCGTTGGACGACGGACCCGCCTGTCTGATGTCGCGGGAAGGACTCGAACCTTCAGCCCCCGGCTTCGGAGGCCGGTGCTCTGTCCGTTGAGCTACCGCGACGCGCGTCGTTGTTGTTCCTTCAGTGGTCCAAGCAGGATTCGAACCTGCAACAACCTGATTCTGAGTCAGGCGCCTCTGCCGGTTGGGCTACTGGACCTTGGGGTAGTTGCTAGTTGTCAGTTGCTAGTTGCTAGTGAAGGACGGCCGACGTATTCCTCCTTCGCCACTGACTCCTGACTCCTGACTCCTGGCTACTGGCTCCTCTCCTCCCCCATGCACCGAGCGGGAGTCGAACCCGCAACCCTCCGGTTAAAAGCCGGCCGCTCTGCCAGTTGAGCCATCGGTGCGCACAGTGCACCGGGAGGGATTCGAACCCCCGACCGACTCCTTAGAAGGGAGCTGCTCTTCGTCCGCTGAGCTACCGGCGCGCATCTGTCGTCAGGATGTGCGGCGGCGTTTCCTTCGGAACTGCGTCTGCATCGTCGGCCTCACTTTCGTCTCACGTCGATGCACCCGGCAGGACTCGAACCTGCATCGGTCCGGTTAAGAGCCGGAGGCTCCGCCAATTGAGCTACGGGTGCGTCTGCTACAGTCGCACATACAATCAATACGCTGGGAAGGATTCGAACCTTCAACCACCGGTTTCGTAGACCGGTGCTCTGATCCGTTGAGCTACCAGCGTGTCATGAACGTTTCGATGCGCCGTGGAGGGTTCGAGCCTCCGACCTCTCCGTTATCAACGGAGTGCTCTACCTCTGAGCTAACAGCGCGTCTGCCCGGCCGCCGCGGCCGCGTCCGGGGCAACTCTCCGTCCGAGCGGGATGCCGGGCGATCCGTCCTGCGCCCGCCCCGGTCCGGGCCGTCACCCGCCCGCCGCGCCGTCGCAAAGGCGCGGCGGCGCGGCGACAACAGGCGACGGGCGCGACTCACCCGCGACGCATCGCGTGCGCGCAAGTGCTTTCAGTGGGCCAACGTGGAATCGAACCACGGACCTCCTGCACGTCAAGCAGGCGCTCTGTGCCGCTGAGCTACAGGCCCAACTGCTTCGCTTCCCGGCTGTATTGGAAAAAGGATCGTTTCCGCCGGGAAGAACTCCCGGCCGGCTAGGGCGGGAGTCTATGTGTGCATGCGCGTGACGTAATCGGTCGCGCATGGCTTCTGCCAGGCAAACCCGATTCGTTCAATAAGGTTCAGTCGCGATAGCACGGGAGACCTCTTGGTAAACAATACTGCGGACGGACCGGATTATTTCGGCTGATCCGATGCAAAGCAAGAGAAAAATCCGGAACGACTATGGAACGCGCGTGCGGCGCCGCGCCCATTCGTTGTCCGCTACGCTAATTGCGCAATATGGAACGTGACTTCTTTTTCTCGCGGAACGTGCACATCTGCTCGCGATGAGCCGTCGGCACGAACGTGAGCCGGAGCGTGCCCCCTTCTCCTGCTCTCGCGTGCACCGGGATCGCTCCGACGGCACCCCACAGTGAACCTGCTGCTTCTTCAGCTAAACACGTTCACCGTGTAGCGGCATGGCCACCTCGGGTGGCCACGCGCAGCATCGTCATCCTGAGCGTAGCGAAGGATCTCCCCGGCCTTGGCGAGAACTGCGGGAGATCCTTCGCTGCGCTCGATGACACAACTTGCCCACCGCGGTTTCTTTCGACGCTCTTGGAAGCTCTAGGTGAGGCGCGTGAGGCTGAGCGAGTCGAGGCCGAGGGTGAAGCCCTGGCCGGCGGCGGTCGGCGAGGATTCGAAGCGGAGGCGCGGTCGCGCTTCTTGTTGCCGGTGACCTCGAAGGTGCCGAGGTCGACGTCGACGAACGCCGGGCCCGCCTCCGACGCGAGCGAGATTGGGGCCTGTTTCGCCGTCGCCTTGCGGCCCTGCGGCGAGAAGATCTGGAGCGTGCCGCCGCCGGCGTCCTTCCGGACGCGGACGGTGAGGCTGTAGGTGCCGGGGTCGAGGTCGCGCAGCGCGTAGGTGACCTGCCCTTCGACTTCGCGCCGGTGAGGCGGACGAACGACCCGCCGTCGGCCGCGCCGTCGGCGATCACCTCCGACGCGTCCCGCCGACCCTGCTTCGCGGACAGCGCCGAGAACTCCTGCACCGGGCGTCCCCCACCGGCGGCGTTGGGGTGGGCGTGGGGCCGACGGCGTCGGCGTCGGCGTGGGGCTGGGTGTTGGCGTCGGGGTCGGCGTCGGCGTCGGCGACGACGTGTTGGGCGACGCCGGCGCGTAGGCGGCGAGCGTCAGGGACCGGTTGCCGATCGTTGCCGTCACCGGGCGGTCGGTCTCGACGGCCGTCACGCGGCCGCGCGCGTCGAGCTGCAGCACGAAGCCGCACGACTCGCTGAACGTGACGTCCTGCCTGCCGTCGGCGTCGATGTCGACGCCGGTGCCCACGCCGCCCGCGCTCGTGCGGCCGACGTAGATGTCCCCCTCGACCCGGCCGAGCGCGCTGGCGAAGCCCGCCTCGGTGACCTCGAAGCTCTCACCGACGGCCGCGGCGGTGGGGTCCGACGCGTTGCGCGGGTAGACGAACGTCCGGTTCGCCTGCCCAGCGGCCGCGGTCGCGCGGACCGGCAGCAGGTCGCCGTAGGCGCCGCGGACCGCCGCGTCGCTCGGGAACTCGTTGGCGGCCACGCTCGCGCCGGGCGCGGCGGTGTCGTGGACGGCGAGGTACGCCAGTTCGTCGGTGCCGTCGGCCATTCGCGCCGTGGCGGAATCGCTGGTGATCGTCGTGACGGTCGGCGTGCCGTCGCTCGCCAGCACCGGCCAGGTCACGCCGAACGGGTCGGTCGCGTCGGCGCTGGTGACGGTCGAGAGGATGCCGTCGGGCGTGATCACGAGGTCGTTGCGGAACGTCGGTCCGTCGTACCCGCCGGCCGGCTCGTAGGTGATCGCGGCGCGCACGAGCAGCGGGTGGGTGAAGTCGACGCTGAACGTGCCCTCGTACTTGTCGGGGATGCTCGCCAGGCGCTTCCAGTTGCCGGCCGAGTCGACGAACGTGGGGGCGAAGCTGACGCCGAGGCGGCTCTCGGCGTCGCGCGCGCCGTCGCCGAAGAGGCGCGAGTCCCAGCCGGCGCGGCTGATGCGGTCGATGCCGAGCGGCGTCCAGTAGTTCTCCTTCTCGACCTGCGTGTCGCCGCGGAGCGCGGCCTGGAGCTGCATCCCGCCGGCGTTGGCGAACGCGCCGGCGAAGTCCTCGCTCGTGCGGAACGCGTAGCCGCCGATCTCCGACGGCGCCGGCGCCTCGTCGATCGCCGCCGCGCCCGCCCCGCGCTGGCGGAGGAGGTACCCCTCGGCCATGTGGTAGAGCATGTAGCCGTTGTAGTTCGAGAAGTGGCTGTCGGTCTGGAAGCCGACGCGCTCGGCGGTGTCGAACGCGTTCTTCGTGATCGCGTAGGTGCCGTCGTCGAGCTGCCACCGCCCGGCGCTGGTGACCGAGATCGACGCGGCCCGTCGGTACTGCCCGGCGAGGGCGGCGTCGCCCGCCTCGGCCGCCCGGAGCGCCATGAGCTCGAAGTTGATGCCGTTGACGAGGTCGTTCCAGACGTGGTTGTCGGTGCGGCCGCCGACGGGGTTCTGGCCCGTGGGGTCCTGGAGGTACATGCTGTTGCGCGTGCCGGCGCCGAGCAGTTCCTCCATCTCGCCGCGCGACGGCCCGTCGTAGCCGGCGTCGAGCAGCGCGATGAGGTTGACGCGGCCGCCGGGCTCGACGCCGAACGTGTCGGGGTCGCTCGTCTCGTCGCGGTAGAGGTTCAGCTCGTTGTCGCGCAGCCGCCACTCCTGGTGCTGCGTCCAGTTCTCCTCGACGAACGCGATCGCCTCGTTGCGGTCGACGAGGCCGGCGACGGCGCGGAGCCACTCACCCTTCATCGCGTACGTGCGGTGGTTGTGAAGCTGCCCGCCCTCGACGAGGTCCTCGACCGACGTGGCGGACATGCGCTGGCGCCACGACGCGACCGCGTCGGCCGGGACGTGCGGCGCGTAGAGCTCGATCGCCTGGGCGAGCGGCGGGAGGAAGAACCCGCCCTTGTCGTCGGGCACCTCGTCGGCGCCGACCTGCCGCGTGGCGCTGTCCATCGCCGCCACGCCGCCGGGCAGCAGGTCGGTCGCGCGGCCGGCGGAGACGAGCACGCCGATCGCGAACGCGTAGTACGGCGTGGAGTACTGGACCTCCTCCCCCACGAACGGGTCGATGATCCGCCCGCTGGCGTCCTGGTAGCTCGACATGGCGCGGGCGACCTGCTCGACCGCGTCGAGGAACGTGTCGGCGGTGACGTCGCTCGCCTGCCAGGGGCGGGCGGTGAGGTGGTAGCCGACCGACGGGGGCGCCGTCGCGGAGGGCGCGGCATCGGCGGCGGGCGCGGCGGGGACGGTCGTGGCGAACAGCCGACGCGGCTCCAGCACTTCGGGAACGAACGGTGCGACGGGCCGGCGGTTCGGAATCAACATATGCAGCTTGTCCCTGCGCGACCGGCAGTGCCCGCGTCGCCCTTCACAAATTGACCATCCCTAGTCTCACGCGGACGCGGGTCGCCTGCGGTTATCACGCAGGCTCCCGCGATGGGGTAGGCGAACCATAGGGGCAGATCACACTACCCGTCAATGCGGATTCAGCCCCGTTTGCTAACCGGACCAAAACAAATCGCGGCGAATTGAGCCAAGTCGTTACGACCGGCGGCAACCTGCATCGGGAGGACAGCACCCAACTTACGTCGATTGCCTACATCGGCGCGGACGACCGATGCGGCGGGCGGCCCGCCGAGGGGGCTCGTGTTCCGTGGGAGGAGGGGCGCTATGTTTGGCGGCGGCGGTGGAAAGTCTTTTGCCGCACGACGCCGCCTACTCGCTCGGGTTCTGCTGGGCTTTTCGCTTCGCGAGGCCGTGAACGGTGCGGAGTTTGAGTTCGACGTTCGCCGGCCACACCTCGGGAGGCAGCTTTCGGATTCGCTCGTAAAGCGCGATCGCCTTGTCGTAGTCGCGGTACTTCTCGGCGTCGAGCGCCTGGTTTCGGAGCGAGATGGCCTGCCGCTCCTGTTCCTCGAGGCTGGCGTTGGCGGCGGCGGCGGCGGCGGCCTCGTCATCGGGCGCGGTGAAGGGGAAGTCGCGCGGCGTTGATGCCGTGGCGGTGGCCGGCGGCGCAGGGGCCGTGGTCGCGTCGGTCGGGACGGCGGGCCGATTCGGTCCGGCTGCGCCCGCGGTGGGCGTGTTGCGGGGCGGGGTGGGCACGTCGGCGGCGGCGACGCTGCGGTCCGTGGCGGGCGCGGAGGCGGGCGGTTCGGCCGGGAGGTCGTCGCGGTCGGTCGGGCGGAGGGCGGCGAGGCTGGAACCGCTCGCGCCGGTCGAGGGCGAGGTCGGCGGGCGGTCGGCGTCGCGCGGCGCGGGGTCGGTGCGGCGCGGCCGCGTGCCGGCGGCCGGTTCCTGCTTGCGGTGGCCGCCGACGCCGGCTTCCTGTCCGGTGGTGCTGAGGGCGGTGTAGGCGTCGCCGAACCACTCGCCGGCGCGGCGGCGGGAGATGTCGTCGAGCCAGAGCCAGAGCCCCACGCCCACCAGCAGCGTCGCGGCCAGGACGGCCAGCGGCCGGCCGAGGCTGCGGGGCCGGTAGTACGCCGGCAGGTCCGACGCGAGTATCGCCGGCACGTCGGGCCGCCGCCCGCCGCCGAAGCCCCCGAACCCGCCCCCGAAGCCCCCGCCGAACCCGCCGAACTGCCCGCCGCCGCCGCCGCCGTCCTCGCCCGGGCCGCCGCTCGGCGGGAGGTTGAGGCGGAACGCGGCGGCGAGGTCGTTGACGTTCAACATCGGGTTGACCGCCTCGTCCTCGTCCGGCAGGTCGGTCGCCGACCGCGCCGGCGGCTCGCCGGGACGGTCGCCGGCTGTGGCGGCGGCGGTGTCGGCGGCGTCCTGCGCGTCGACGCCGAACACGTCGGCCCCCACCACGCCCCCCGCGGGCATCCCGCCCAGGGCGGGCACGACGATGTCGGCGTCCGACGGCGTTCCGCCCGCCCCGCCGCCGCCGCCGGGCCGCAGGTCTTTGTAGAGCGGGCGCACCCCGGCCATAGGTCCGTAGCCGACCTTATCGACGATGAGCCGCCTCGGCCCTGCGTAGAAGCGCATGGTGGTGGCCCAGCGCCCCTCCGGCGGCGCCGCCGCGGCCTTCGCCGCCGTCGGCCGTCTCGAGCAAGCGTCGGGGTTCGCGGGCGGTTCCTGCAGGCGGTTGCAGCCGCGGGCAGATGCTCGCGGCCTTGTCGACGCGCCGGGCGCAGCTGTAGCAGGCGCCGAACTCGCGGCTCAGGCCCTTGACCTGACCCGCGTAACGCCAGAGTTGGTGCGTCGTCGGGCCGCGGACGATCGACGTCGGCTTCACCCGCCCCTGCGCACGAACGCCAGCAGGGTGTCCCACCGCATGCCCGGGCGCGGCGGGGTTGCGGCTCTGCAGCACGTACCACGGCCCGATCCGCGACTTGGTCGCCTTGCGGGTCTGCGGCGTGTTCTCCATCGTGCAAGCGCGGGCAGGCGGCCTGCGGCGAGTCGTTCTGCGACCCGCAGAACGGACAGACGTACCGCACCGCCGGCGCGGCGGCCGGGCGCGTCCGCCGCCGGGCGCGGCAGGCGAGGGGGCGATCGGCGAGTTGGGCGGGAGCACGCTGGACATCGGGTGACGCGCGAATCCTCGTAAAGGCCGGCAAGCAAACGGCGGACGACGGCGCGGCGAGCTCGGCCGCCAATCGCCCGGCTTAAGAGCGGAGATCGGCCGTATCCCGCCTCGCGGACGATACTTCCCCGACCCGCCGCCGTCTACGCCCGCCGCGCGCGCGCAACGCGGCATTATCGCTACGAGTCAGACCCGTGTCCAACTGTCAAGTTAGGCACGACAGACGCCGCACCCGCCCGCACGCCAGGTCATCAGCGCAACCCGCTCGGGCGGCTACCATTAGAGGCGGCCGAAGCCGGTCCCACAGCGTGGGAGAAGCAACAGCGGTCTCATCGGCGGAGCGTCGGGTCAAGCGACATCCGTCCAATCGACGCGAAAACAGGTTAGGACGACTCTTCCGCCTTTGATGCTGGCTTGTCAGGGACTGGCAGAGGCTGCAGGTCGAGCCGACGGAGTGGAGCGACCACCTGCAAGAGGACGCCGGAGAACCGTCGTGAACTGCGATCAGGCCTCTGGAGCGTCCCCAATAAGGGGCATCGACCCGGTCTATCCGGCGGGCGTCGCCGCGGTCACCGAGGTACCGGCGGGACCGAACTTTTGATGGGGAAGGCGTCAGAGCAAAGCGGAAGAGCGTGTAACGACCGTGTTTTGCAGGAACCGTGGGAGCAAGCTTTAAAGGAGTTCGAAGACGCCACTGCACCGCGTTGGCCTACTCGTCCAGTTCGAAGTAGTCGCGGACGAGGTCGCGGTAGGCGTCGGGGACGCGGCCGGAGTCGACGGCCTCGCGGGCGGCTTCGACGTCGGCGGGCCACGCGGTCGCTCGCCACGGCGGCGCGGGCCGGGCGGCGGCGGCGGCGGCCGCGGCCGGGCCGGCGAGCCCGCCGGTGACGCCGTCGCCCCCGGCCCCGGCTTCGGATGATCCACCGACGCCGCCGGCGGGTCGGCGGCCGAGGTTGAAGCCGACGCGCCGAGGGTCGTCGACCTCGATGGTGTGCGGCGCGCGGCGGCGGCGATGGGTCGGCCGGCTTGGCGGTTGCCCGCCCCGCCGCCGTCGGACGCGCCCCCGGCCGACGCCGAGTCGACGAGACCGCGGAGCGGGGTCGTCGTCACGACCGACCTCGCCGGGCGCGCGGACTGTTCGTCGAGGCCTCGCCGAACGTGCGGTCGCGCTCCTGCGGATCGGCGAACGTTCGTCGTCGCGGCGTCGCCGTCATCGTGTGCCGCGTCCGCCAGAGGAATGTCGGGGAGCGCGAGGTCGGAGCGGACCCCGCCTGAAGATCGTCGCGTGGCCGGCCCGCGCCTCCGGCCCGGTCGCCGAAAAGGCGGCGAGCGCCAGCACGAGCCCGACGGCAACGGCCACCCCGCCCCACGCCCGCCGAGCCGACCGGCCAGACCGACGCGCGCCAGTACGCCGCGCGCCCTCGGCCAGCGCCAGCACGATGCCCGCCCAGCGCACGTCGTCGCCGCCGCGCCGCCGCCGCCGCCTGCGTCGCGTCGGCGGGCGAGTTGCCACGCGGTGGCGAGCAGGTCGGCGGTGCCGAGTTGCCGGTCCGGCTCGACGGCCGCCCCGAGCGCATCCGGCCGCCGGGCGTAGCCCTTGGCGCGGCCCCGCCAGCAGCCCGGCCCCCATCGACGCCGCCGCGATCGGCGCCGCCGGCGGGCCCTGCCAGAGCGCCAGCACCAACACGACCGCAAGCGCAGCACCCGGCCGCCAGGCCGACGCCCGCCCTCGGCCACGCGCATCATCGACAAGCGACGGCGGACGCGGTGGACGAACCGGTCGAGTTGCGGATGCGACCCCTGCACGCGTCGGAAGATACTTGAATCGAGAGGCGGGACGGAAGCGCGTGCAAAAACCGTCCGATGCGGGACGTGTGGCGTCGCAGCGGTTTCTCCGCGGGAGCCGCAGGATCCTCAGCGACGTCATCCTGACGGGAGCGGTAGCGACCAGAGGATTTCGGGGTGGGGAGAATGCGCCAAACCACGCGGAGATCGGTCATCGCCGTGGCTCAGCAGAAAGACGAGGCTCGGTAGTTGCAACTGCCACACGCGCCCCAGCACGCCTCAGGCGTCGCGTCCCCACTCGATCAGCGATTGCGGACGGACGCGCGAGAGCCGCGGGACGCCGGAGCCGCGTCCGTAAACCTGGGCAGGAGAAGCCGCTATCGTCGCGCGTCATCTCAAAGGATTGAAGACCGCGCAGACCACAAGCCGTTACGCAGCATCGCCGCTTTAGCGGGGCGTTCTGCGGGCCGGGTGCCAGGTCGGGTCGGGACGTGGAAGGATGAGCAATCCGCTCGTTACTGCGGCTCGCCCGAGACGAGCGCGCGGAGCTCTTCGATCGCCAGCGGGATGCCTTCGAGTTGCGGGTTGATCGACATTGCCGCCTTCTCGTAGCACTCGACGGCCTCGCCGAGCTGCCCGGCGCGCGTGGCCGTGGCCGAGGCCGGCCCAGCGCCGAAGCGGCACGGCATGCGCTCGACGGTGCGGCGGGCAGTCCCTCGATCGAGTCGTCGTGGCCGCTCCTCGAGGTAATGGACGATCGCCCGCTGGTTGCAGGCCTCGGCGAACGACGGGTCGAGCTCGATCGCCTTGTCGAAGTGCGCCGCGCCGCCCGGGCGAAGTCGCGGCGGTCGAGCGCGGCGAGCCGCACTTGAGCCTCGCAGTTCGCCTCGCGCGGAGTCGCTGCGGAACCAGACGCCCCACATCGCGTGCTCGGCCATCTGGTGGACCATCGGGTCGGGGTCCTGCAGCATCGGGCGCGAGCTTGTGCAGGCAGCATTCTGCTCGCCCACCAACCCGAACGACAAGCGCGGCGACCTTGCGGGCGTCGGGGTCGTCGGCGGTGAACAGGGAGGTGATCTGCGCGTGCGCACTTCGTCCGCAGCACCGATTGCGCCCCGAAGGTCCTGCCTTTCCAGCAGCGGCTTCACGCACGCGAGGAACTGGGCGGGGTCGATGGGAAGCGTTCGTAAACACTTGCAGACTCTATGCCCGCGACGGACGACATCCAATGCGGCTGGCGGGAACCGAGACATGTCTCACCCGCCGTCAGCCAGCGGCCCGGCCGGTGCCGATCTCTGCCCTCGCCTGCCCCAGGCGGGCGGGGCGCGCGTCAGTACGAGCCGGGGTTGGGCGCGTGCGGCCGGGGTCGGTCGCGGCCGGCTGTTCCTGCGCGCCATCGCCGCCTCGCGGCGTACTCCGGCGCGCAGCCACGCGCGGCGCTGCGTGTCGCTGCGCCGAGCGGGCGGTACTGGTACCCGGTGGCCGTTTCCTCGCCGCACCCGCCGGCGGCCGCGGCGAAGAGGACGGCGAGCAAGGCAGCGCGCCGGCCGGGCGCGCCGACATTAGGCGAACGCGTCGTCGTGATCGTCGTCTGCCGCGTCGTCGAGGTCATGCCGCGCGAGCCCTTCCGGGTCGAATACCGGCGACGCCGGCCGCACGGCCGACGCTCGCCCGCCGCACAGCTGGTCGCGGCGGGTCGGAAGGGAACATCAAGCGTGGACGCGTGTCGATATGTCCCCACCTTCGCCACGCCGACGGCGACGTATACTGGGCCGCGTTCGAACCTCCTGTCCGTTTCAGGGGCTTACCTTCTCATGCCAGCAGTCGACCAACACGAGCGGCCCCACGCAGATCAACCGTTTTCAGAAGAAGGAGATCACGTACGACCTGACCCGCGCGGGCTGTGGCACGCCGTGGGAGAACCGCGGCGAGTACGGGAGCGTCGCCAGCGTTCCTGCGGACGTGCCTGCGGGTGATGACGAAGCCTGCTGCTCGACCACATCCGCTCGGTGACGCAGACCGAGGACGCGCGGCTGTTCGCGTGGGGTTCGCGCGGGTGCTGTGGGGCGTGTCGGTGCTCGTCCACGCGATCGTCGGGTACGCGATGGTCGACCGCGACGCGTTCGAGGTGCACGCCGACCAGTACGTGATCAACACGGCCGTGCAGGTGGCGGTCGGGGTCGGGTGGGCGTTCGGGATGACGCTGCTGCGCGCGAACCTGTACCACAAGCTCGTCGCGACCGAGATCAAGAGCGTGCTGCCGGACGCCGCTGACGTTCAACATCGTCGCCTACCGCATGGGGCCGAGCCGCCGCTGCTGTTCGTCGGCCCGCTGCCGCTGGCGTGGATCCTCGCTCCGCTGATGGCGGCTTGCCGCGCGCGGCTGTTCATCTCGTGCTGCCGCGATCATCGACGCGATGCTGGCGTTCGGCGTCGTGATCGTGCTGACGGCGGTGCTCTACTTCGCCGGCGGGTTCCTCTGGAACTTCGTGATGCCGCCGGCGGTCGAGAAGCAGCAGCAGATGATCCGGTTCGCCGCCGGCCGGCTGACGCGTGCGGCCCGCCGCCTGCGAGTGCGGCGCTCCCGACGACCCCTTCTTCCGGTACAGCGACGGTGCCGGGCGCCTTCCGTCGCATCGCGCGCATGGTCGACGAGACCCGCCAGGAGACGTCGGCGACGCTGGACGCC
>JAUJNJ010000265.1 GCA_030448225.1 Phycisphaerae bacterium | reverse complement strand
CCCCGCCGCCCCCCCGCCCCCCCCGCCCCCCCCCGCCACACCGCGGCGCCCGCCCCGCCGGCCCCGCTCGCGACGCGCGCGCCGCCGCGCGACTGACACAGCGTCGCGGTGCGGCGCGTGTAGCGTCCCAATTGCGCGGGCGCGATGCTGACGCCATACTTCGGGAAACGTGCGCACGAGGCGGGAGCCCTGTTGCACCGCCATTCGCCGAAAGGACCATCGCGTAAGCCATGCAAGGTCACGGTGTCAGTTGAAACGATTAATCGTGCCCGTCGACGGCAGCGTGGGAGATCACCGCGTGCTTGAGCTGGTCGGCGAATGGATGCACAAGCAGACGGTCTCGATGACGTTGATCTACGTCGTCGAGGTGAAGCAGTCGATGCCGCTCGACGCGGAGCTGCCGGCCGAGATCGCGACCGGCGACGTCGTCCTCAACGAAGCCGAGCGGCTCGCGCGCGCGACGCTCGGCTCGCACGCCGAACGGCTCGCGACCGAGCTGTTGCAGGCCCGGTCCGCCGGGGCAGCGATCGTCGATGAAGCGGTCGAGCGCCACGCGGACGCGATCGTGATGGCCGCGTCGAACCGCGTCAAGCAGGGCAAAACGACCATGGGCGACCATGTGGCCTACGTCCTCAAGAACGCGCCCTGCGACGTGATCGTCGTCCGCCTGGCGACCGCCGGCCGCGCCGGGCGGCAGGAGAATGCAGTGTGAAAGTCGTCGTGATGGGGTGCGGCCGGGTCGGCGCCCGCATCGCGTCTATTCTGGACCACAACGGCCACGACGTGTCGGTGGTCGACACCAAGTCGCGGGCATTTAATCGGCTCTCCGCCGACTTTGGGGGCGACACGATTATAGGCACCGGGATCGACGAGGACGTGCTACGCGCGGCTGGGATCGAACGCGCGACGGCGTTCGTGGCTACGACCAACGGTGACAATCGGAACATCATGGCCGCCCAGGTCGCACGCTTGGTGTTCGAGGTGCCGGAAGTCGTCTGCCGCATCTACGATCCGGTGCGCGAAGAAACGTACCGTCGCCTCGGCTTGACGACCGTCTGCCCGACGACCACGATCTCGGCCGTGATCCTCGACCACGTCATCGGTGCCGCGGAGAGCGGCATGACGCGCCGAACCGGGGAGGGTTAAGGCGTGTACATCATCGTCGTCGGCGGCGGCAAGGTCGGCTACTACCTGACCAAAACCCTCGTTTCGGAAGGGTACGAAGTGCTCCTGATCGAACGCAACCCGGACAAGGTCGAAACGTTCGTCGAGCGATTTGGCGCCGTCGTCATTGCCGGGGACGGTGCCGAAGCGGCGACCCTGTCGGCGGCTGGCGCTGGCCGCGCTAACGTCGTGATCGCGGTTACCGGCGAGGACGAAGACAACCTAATTATCTGCCAAATGGCGCGCCAGAAGTTTCACGTCGGCCGCACGATTGCCCGCGTCAACAATCCGAAGAACGAGAATCTTTTCCGCCTGCTCGGGATCGACGTCACGGTCAGCCAAACCAACTACATCTTGAATTTGATCGAACAGGCGATCCCGGAGCGGTCGTGCGTCCACGACGGGGGCAGGCGCCCTGCGGATCTGGCGGTTTGAGAGGCGCCCGGCGCCGCTGCGTCGGGTTGCGGGTGTATGGCGCCGCCACCCGCCCCCGGGCGCTCGGGTAATGGTAGTCGCGCCTGTACAAATCGTCTAGAGACCTCGCCTATTCCGGCACGCTCTTAACGACCGCGCGCGCCCATGCCTCACTGTGCCGCGCGGCGACCGGCACCAGGCGCAAACCTTCCGGCGCTGTTGACGGTCGGCCCCCCGAGATGGGTCTTGTGTAGCTTCGCCGATGATCGTAGGGGCGCAGGCCCAGCGATTGGTACAGCGTGATGGCGGGTGCGTTGTCGGCGAGCACCTCGAGTACGAGCCTCTTAGCCCGCCGCTCCCGCGCGCGCTCCAGCGCATGCTGCATCATCACCAGACCGACGCCTCGTCGCCGCCGGTCCGGGCGAACTGCGACGGTAGAGAGCACCAGCGTGGAACTCCCAGAGAGTGCGTAGCAGCCCACCGGCTGCCCGTTCTCAACGGCAACCCATAATTCTTCGGTGTTGCCGGCCAGCCGTAGTCCCCAACTGACCGGTGGACGGGAGGACACTAGTGCCGCGGCTACCTGGGCGCGCACGTTGCTCGCGCTCAATCCGGAGAGTTCCAGCACGTCCGCAAAGCTCTCGGCGATCAGCGCGACCAGGTCGTCAACGTCGGCTGGATACGGGCGCCGAATCTCCACTCCTGCGGTACGCATGGTGCGAAGGCTACTCCAGGCAAATGTCGGTGTCAACAGGACGGCCTAGCTTATACTAGAGAAAACCTTGCAGGAGGAGAGTATGTCGCGACGAAGAAGCGGGAAGCCGTCGGCTGTAGCTATCG
>JAUJNJ010000264.1 GCA_030448225.1 Phycisphaerae bacterium | reverse complement strand
GGAGCCACCATTGATCGAATCGTTGCCGGCGTCACCGAGGAGCCGGTCCTTGCCGCCGTTCCCCTGGATCTTGTCCGATCCGGGGCCTCCGCAGACGATGTCGCGCCCGCCGCGGCCACGAATTTTGTCGTTGCCGCGCCCGCCGTAGATCACGTCGCGGCGCTTCGTGCCGGTGAGCCGGTTCGCTCCGTTGGTGCCGACGATCGTCGCGCGCGCGCCGCCGCACTTGACGTTTGCCTTGGTGGGGCGCTTCTTTGCCTTGGCGGACCGCTTCTTTGCCTCGGCGGACCGCGGCTGCGCGGTGGCCGAGAGGCCGCCGCCGATTCCGAGCGCCACGACAAGGCAGCACGCGAGCAGTGCTTGCGCCATCAAGCGCATCGAGACCACCTGATGATTCTAGCCGCAATATCTGGGTCCGGCTGCACTTGCCTGATTGGCACCTCGACCCCGCCCCGCCGCCGATCAGCGCAGTCGTACTACCCGCTGCGCGGTGCCGATCGGCTGCCCATCGGAGCTTCGCTTCGCCACCACCGTGATCGTGGCCTTGAGGCGTCCGCCGTTCGCGAGCGTCCGTCGCACGGTCGCCATGTCGCGCCGCGGCAGAGCGAGCCTCACCGTCTGTGCCCGGTCGGCCGCGAGGCGTCGCACCACAGCACGGAACCGGAGCATTCGCCCGGCGACGCGAATGGCGCCCTTCGTCGTCGTGCTACAGGAAAGGCTGCAGGACACGGTCACCAAGACGCCACGCTGGCGGGCGACTCTCTGCGACGCAAGCGCTGAGACGTTCAAGCTCGTGCGCTCACAGCCTTCCGCGGTGCTGGCGCACCTCGGCTTCGGAGTCGGCATTGGCGTTGGCGTCGGTGTCGGCGTTGGCGTCGGCGTCGGCGTCGGCGTTGGCGTCGGCGTCCGCGGCTCGGGCTGCTCGGCACCCGTCGTCGGGTACGCGCCCCCGCTTCGAACGACCTTCTTGCTCGACTCGCCGATTAGGACATCGCCGTTGGCCGCCACCGCGAAGGCGTGGGGGCGCCCGCTCGTGGCGTCGCTGCCGAGCTTCCAGCCGCCCAGGTAGCTCCCGCCACTCGTGAACTTGAGCACTTGATGACAGCTCGTGTTCATCACGTACAGGTCGCCGGCTCGGTCGAGTGCCACGTCGTAGGGGGCTGCGAACTTGCCCTCCCATCCGTCGAACTTGCAGTAGCCGCCGCGGTCGGCGTTGTTCTGGGCGTTGCCGCCGAACGTGGAGGCGAACGAATAGCCCCCGTCGGCCTGCCGGTCCCAGCGCTGCACACGGTTGTTTCCAACCTCGACGGTGTACACCTTGCCCCCGTCGCGGCTTACGGCGAGCCCCGTAAGCATCCAATAGAAGGTGCCGGGGCTCCACGAGTTGGCCCACTGGCCGAACGGACGTGTCGCAAGGCTCCCGTCCGGCTTGTACTTGATCACGGTGTGGGTGCTGTTGTTGGTCCAGGCTCCGTCTGCGAGATAGATGTTGCCGGCGCCATCGGTGGCGACGAACACGCCGCGCGGTCCATAGGTCGTGCCGTTGAAGGGGTATGAAGCAACGCGCCAGCCGGAGCTGTCGACGCTGAAGCCGCCGTCGGATCGCCTATTGAGGCGCCGAGGTGGGCCGCCGCCCGTCGTCACGTAGACGAACTGGCCATCCGGCGACGGCGCGGCGTCAAGGCCGTGGAAGCCCAGCGGCACCCGCTGCTCGAGAGCCCCTGCCGAGTTGTAGACCACGAGGCTGCTCGGATTACCGCAGACGACGTACAGCCGGCCGTTGTCGTCCCAGGAGCCGCCGTTGTAGCCGCCGCCACAACCGCGCCAGTCGGTGACGGAGTAGTCGGCGTTTGACAGCACGGCCCTGCGCTGCTTTCGGTCGTCGTCGCGATCGCACCCGGAGAGGAGCGCGAGCGCGGCCCCGGCGGCCCGGGCCAGGGTCCGGCGGCCGGGGGGCCGCGTGGACGTGTGGCGGGGGGGTGGTGACGGGGCGGGGGGGGTCCACCGCGACCACGCCGACGGGGGCGCCGCGGCGGCGGTACTCGCCCACGAGCCGGCTCGTGAGGGTGCTCTTGCCCGACCCCGGCGGCCCGGTGATGCCGACCACGTGCGCCCGTCCCGTGCGAGGGAACAGCCGCCGCAGAGCCGCCCGCCCGTCGCGGTCGCCCGCCTCCACGAGGGTCATCAGCCGCGCCAGCGACAGCCGATCCCCGCCCACCAGCCGCTCGGCCAACTCGTCGGCAGACGGCCGCCGCTTCGAGGGCGCGGGCGCGTCGGCCATCACGCGTCGGCAGAGGCGTCCGCCCCGGCCCGCTCCGCGGCGAGGCCGCGCAGGAACGAGATCGTCTCCGTGGTCGGCGAGCCCGGCCCGAACACGGCGCGGATGCCGAGCGCCTTGACCCGCTCCACATCCGCTCGCGGGATGATGCC
>JAUJNJ010000263.1 GCA_030448225.1 Phycisphaerae bacterium | reverse complement strand
CGGCGCCGCGTCCGCCCGGCCGCCGAGCAACCCGCCGACCGTCAGGGCGACGAGCGCGACGACGACGATGATCTTGGAAACCATGCGCGTGTCCCCCTGCGGTTACTTGGCCCGAGCCCGGGCGGGCTTCGGCTCCGGCGAGTCCTCGGTGGCGTCCCCGGCTTCCTGCACCGGCATCGCCGGGACGTCGGCGAGGGTGGTCTCGACGCCAGTCGTGGTCGGCCCGCCGACGCGGCCGAGGGAGAGGCCGCCCCGGTTCTGCGGCGCCGGCTCCATCCGGTCCTCGTAGTCGGCGTAGACGGCCCGCGCGTCGGGCGAGAACGGCGCCACCTCGACGCCCTCCGGAATCGTTATCTCGCCATCGGGTCGGTCTACACCAGGGAGCCGCAACGGGAAGGAAAAAGGCGTATCACATATCAGAATGAGAGCCAGGATCTCGTGAACTGGGGCACAGAGCACAACGTGTTGCGGCCCGACGAGCGCGACGACGGCGGGGGCGGCGAGACGCAGTTCTACGCGATGGACGGATTCCTTCGACGCGGCGATCTGCTCATCGGCATGGTCAAGGTGCTGCGGGACGATTTGAAAGCCAACCCTCCCCCCGGCCCATCTGACCCGACCGATCCCCCCGACGCCTACGGCGTCGGCTACACCGCCCTCGCGTGGACGCGCGACGGCAAGACCTGGACGCGCGACCGCGAGGTATTCTTCGACCGACATCCCGAGATGAGCGCGTGGGATCATTCCCACGCGTGGGTCGACGAGCAACTGCCGGTCGGCGACGACGTCTTCCTTTACTACGGCGGATACAAGCGCGGTCACAAGGCCAACCGGTTCGACGAGCGGCAAATCGGCCTGGTAAGAATGAAGCAGGACCGGTACGTCGCCCGCGTCGCAGGAGAAACGACGGCCACGCTTCGGACCGTCGCGTTCGTCCTGGACGCCGCCGGCCTGACACTCAACGCGCAGGTGCAGTCGCCCGGGGAGATCCGAATCCGCCTGGTCGATGAAAGCGGCGCGCCCCTGGAAGGTTTCAACTGGGCCGATATTACGCCCGCCCACGGCGACGGCGTGCGCCTGCCGGTCCGGTTCCCAAAACCCTTGAACACGATCGGCGACCAACCCGTCCGGCTGGAATTTCAGATGAAGCACGCGACCCTGTACGGGTTCAGCGCCGCTCCGTCTTAATCGTCGATCAAAATGGGGGTCCGGCAGATTCCCCGGCGCCTCGAAAGCGAGCCTTGACCGCACGGTATGGCGGCGCGGCCCGTAAGAACGGCGGTCCCGGACGTCGAGACGCGACCCACCGGCGTCGAGCAGGCGTGCAAGCTGATGCGTGCGGGCCTGTTGATCCGGCTCGTCGATGAAGACGGACTTCGGCCGATTGACATCGCGCGCGCGCCACCGGATTGCGGCCGAGCGTTTTGAGTCCGATGTACGCCACCGCGAAGATGTTCCCATGCGGAGCGACATCACGACATTCAAGCACGTTCTGGGCGAGAGGCCACTGCACATGCACACGCTCCGAACCCGCGTCGCTCGCCTCGCCGCCTCGGCTGCCGTTAGTTTGTCTGCGGCCTTTGCGTGGGGCGCCGACACGCCGAAGGCCCCGGCGCCCGCGTTTACGAACTCGCTCGGCATGGTGTTGGTCCGGATCGAGCCCGGCTCCTTCACGATGGGCACCACCCGCCCGATCGGCCCGGGAGCCCGCTGGCTCTCGCACATGTCGATGGGAGACTGGGACGAGCGGCCGGCCCATGCGGTCCGCGTCACCCGGTCGCTGTTGATATCCCAGACGGAAGTCACCGAGAAGCAGTACCAGCAGTTCGAGCCGTCCTTCACGACGGCCGACGGATTCGCGCCGTACGCGGCGGGCATCGATTACGACGACGCGCTCAAATTCTGCCAATGGCTGGGCGAGCGCGACGGCAAACCCTATCGCCTTCCGACCGAGGCGGAGTGGGAATACGCTTGCCGCGCCGGCACCACGACCGACTTCTGGTCTGGTGACGCCGCGCCCGAGCCGGTGGACAGGCCCAACCCGTGGGGCTTGCGCAACCTTCATTCCGGGCCGGCCGAGTGGTGCGCCGACTGGCACGGCGCGTATGAACCGGGCGAGGGAGTCGACCCCGTCGGGCCATCGGACGGCTGGGCCCGAGTGGTGCGCGGCGGGCGACTGCAGGACGCGCTGCAGATCGGCGGCGGCAGCGACAAGACGCCCACGCCGTATTACCTCCGCTCGGCGAATCGCGGCGGCATGGCCCCGTCACACGCCGCGAGGATGATCGGGTTTCGCGTCGTACAAGGAGAACCGCCGGCCACTTTGCCCGCCGCGGCGCGGCTCAGCTTTGCCAGGGAGTTCGTGAAGCCTGGGCCGGCCCCGGCGGGCAACGGCGTCGACCCTTTGCGCCCCCATTACGTCCGTCGGCCGTTGCTCA
>JAUJNJ010000262.1 GCA_030448225.1 Phycisphaerae bacterium | reverse complement strand
GACCCCCACGGCTCCGGGGCCCACGCCGCGTCGATTTGCCCGCGGGACATCAGCCCGGCCTGCTCGGCGTTCGGCACCGGCGTCACGCCGGCCAGGTCCGGCTGCTTCAGCCCGAACCGCAGGTACTGGCGGGCCGCGATGTCCTGCGTGTTGCCGTACTGCGGCGTCGCCACCTTCCTGCCGGCCAGGTCGGACGGCTTGGTGATGTCGGACCCCGGGCGGGCCACGATCAGCACGCCGTTCGCCGCGGCGCCGGCGATCACCCGGACCTTCGCGCCGCGGCTCTTGGCGTACCCGTTCAGGGCCGGCCCCGGGCCGATGTACCCGATGTCCACCTCGTTGGCGAACAGCGCCTCGATCAGCGACGGGCCGGCGTTGAACACCTTGGCGTTGAACGCGGCCGGGGCGACGGCCTTCTCGAACTCGCCGGACGACACGCCGAGCACGCCCTGGGCATGCGTCAGGTTGGCGAAGTAGCCGAGCCGGACCTGCTCCGGCCCCGACGCCGAGGGCCCGCCGTTCGAGCCGTCCTTCTTGCACCCGCCGACCACAGCGGCCAAGGCAATGGTTGCCGAAGCAACGGTCGCCGAGGCGAGCCAAAGGCCGCCGGTCGCCCGTCGGGTTCGTGCTCGAAGATTGCTGCTCATTCCAAGCCTCTCATTCGACAAGCGCGCCAAAATACATAATTCCTATCGAAGTACAAGGCCAAGATTCCGCTATGTGGCCGGATCTCAAGCTTTGAACCCTACGTGTGCCACGCTTTGGTCTCGTGCTCGTACCGGCCCAAGTCGCTGACCCTTGGTTCGCCGGACGTCGTCAGTCGTTTGCTGGGGTGGTGGCCCGTTCTGTGGTCGACCGGCTCGTCGTAGGACGGGTCGTGGCCGGTTGAGTGGTGGTCACCGCCGGCTGCTGCGCGCGGATGGCGTCGGTCATCTTCCCGATCAAGGCAACCTTGGCCGCCTCGGCCGTGGGGTACGCCCCGGACGTCAGGCCGTCCGTCACCTCGTCGTAGGCGCGGGTCATGGCTCGGGTCATCGCCAGGTGGGCGGCGGCGTCGCTGCCGGCCGGCGGGACGTGCATGCCCCGGTCCACCCGCCAACCCGCCTCCACCTTCTTCAGGTACAGCTTCGCCCGGCCGGCGCCGACCGTCGCCTCGGTGCCGTGGACGGCCTCGGGGGCGGCGTCGATGCCGGCGAGGATCTTCGCGTAGTGGTCCGCCCCGCGGCCGCCGGCCGTCACCTGCCTGGCGTCGCCGAACCGGGCGGCGGCGGCTTGCTCGAGCCGGTCCTGGGCGGCGTTCAGGGCGGCCGCAGCGGCCAGCAGCTCGAGCGACGCGTCGTCCCCGACGCTGACCTGCCCGAGGGCCTGGCGGTCGCCCTTGGTCATCGCCTCGGCGTACGCCTTGGCCGCCGCCCGCGGGCTGGCCGTTTGGGCGTCGGGACCGCGCTCGCAGCCGGCGGCCGAAACCAGAAGGCTCGCGGCGACCGCCACCGCCACGCGGGCGAACGCCACGCGGCCCAACACCGACCGGCGGCCGCCCGTCGCAGGCCGGCCGGTTCTCATTCGAAAGACTCTCAATAACCTGTTCATTGCGCGGTGCTCCACAGTCGTGTCAGGCGAGGCAAGCGGTGACGGCCGGCCGCCGGCACCGGCGGCCGGGTTATAAAAAACGGCTCATCCGTCGGGCGGCAAACTTCCCGAAGTTTCCGTCGTCCTATTATTGGCTGGCGAGTGACGGAGCAAGGCCGACGGGGCAGACGGAGTTGAAAGTCCCGGGCGTCGCGAAAGGCGCCGACCGAGGTCCGCCGAGGCTCGCCGACGAGAGGAGTGAGGGTCGCCACCCCTCAACGCCCATGATCAAGGTTAAGCACCTGATGGACGCGGTGGAACCGGACGACGGGCAGCGGCTGTGGGTGGAGGCCGTCGGCCTCGCCCGCGACCTGCGGGAGTGGTGCAAGGTCGACCACGTCCTGACGCACATGGGCCCGTCGGCCCAGTTGAACGAATGGTTCGAACAGCACCCGGACGGGTACGACTACTTCCGGGCGCAGTACCACGAAGCGCTGACGCAGAGCCCGTACAAAGTCGCGCTGCAACACCTGGCCAAGGCGGCGAACGGGGAGAACTTCACCCTTCTCCACACCGGCGACGACCCGAACCACAACGCCGCCGTCGCCCTGCACGAGTACCTGAGCGAGCTGGGCGCCTGGTCCACGCCGCAGGAAGGGACGTGAGCCGAACGCGCTGACGAGCGCGCCGCGCCGCGGCGACACGCACGCAGGTCTTTACCCCGGGCGGCCCGACGAACGTCGGGCCGCCCGGCGGGTTGGTGCGGGTCCCCCCCGCCGGCGGCCGGCGGCCAGCCCCGGCGGGTCGCACGAGCCCAACCGGTTCGGACGAACCCAGCACATTCGCGCGGCGATCAAACATGGCCGGCAGCGCCG
>JAUJNJ010000261.1 GCA_030448225.1 Phycisphaerae bacterium | reverse complement strand
AGTCGGCGCTCTGCCACTGCCAGTCGACGCCGCGCAGTTCCTCGCACCCCTTCACCAGCGCCCCCCACAGGCGTCCGAGCACGCCCCGCGCGACCCACCGCTGGAACGTGCGGTGCACGCTGGCGTCGTCGCCGTACTCCTTCGGGAGGTGGTTCCACTGCACGCCGCTGCGCAGGCGGTAGATCACGCCGTCGAACGCCTTGCGCTGGCCGATCCGAGCCGGGCCGTAGTGGGCCGGCGGGTCGAACTCCTTCAGCACCGCCTCGACTTCGGCCCACAACGCGTCGTCCGCGTGCCAGATCGTCGCCAGCGGCTCCGCCGCCTTCTTCTTCCGCGCCATCCGTGGCTCCTTTCGTCACCAGAGGATAGGCTCAGCGGGGCCGACTTGAGATGGTTTCTTAGATCGCCTTGGATCGATTGCGCGTAGGGGCCGGCGGCACGGTTGTTGTTAAGCCTTAGCCAAAGGAGCAACCTATGCCGCATCGACATACGACGAGCAAATCCGAGAAGCAGCCCCAGCCGGACCCGGCCGAGCAGCGCGACGAGGCGAACAAGCGCCGCTTCGTCGACCAGTCGGGCGTCGAGGCGCGCGATCTGCCCGGCGGCGGGCGCGGCCCCGTGGAGACCGACCCGCACAAGGAGGCCAAGCGGAACCTCCCGCAGCAACACGGCGGCGAGATGGACGGCCTCCGCCAGGGCGAGGGCGGCCTGCGGGGCGACCGCGAGATCTCCCAGGCCGACGACCACGGCGGGCGGAAGGGCAACTGAAGCGGGATAGACCGCGGAGGCCGCTGAGGTCGGGGAGCGAGCGGCAGGCGAAGCGAGCGCACTGGCACGCCAGTCGGCGTGCCCTCACGCGACGCCACACCCGTCCGCGCGCGTCGAAGGTATGGCGGTCGCTTGCGGTATCGCCGCCTCATCGGGCGCGGTGCGTCGTCCGTCGGCAACGACGTCCGCCGAACGACCCGACGGCGATAACGCGCACGCGATCGTCTCCGTCCGTTTGTCGGTCCGTGACGCAGCACTGCGCCGGTGCGGCCGCGGTCGCTCACGTGATGGCCTGTGAGCGAATTGCACGACGTGTCCGAGCAATCGGGATCGAGCGCGTGTGGCGCGAGCATCGCTGCCGCGTCCCTCTCCTCGGACGCCGGCGGGACGCCCGCGCCACAGGCGGTCGATCGACCTCGCGAACAACAGCGAGGGCTTCCCGCCCGCGGCAGTCAGGCGTGAGCCAAGGGACTTCAACGGAGCGACCGGTCGCATGAAACACCTCAGCACCGGCCGCCGGCGGGAGTTCTTCAAAGTCTTGGCCTCCACGCGCACGGGGCAGGCGGCGATGATGACGTTGCGGCCGGGGCAGGACACCGGCGAGCCGCAGAGCGAGCACCCCGACAGCGAGCAGTGGCTGTTCGTCATCTCCGGCACCGGCCGGGCGCGGGTGGGGCGGCGGACGGTGAACGTGAAGGAGGGGTCGCTGCTGCTCGTGGAGATGGGGGAGGTCCACCAGGTGAAGAACGCGGGCCGCCGCCCGCTCGTCACGATCAACTTCTACGCGCCGCCGGCCTACACGTCTGCCGGCGACACCCGCATCGCCGGCCCCCGCGGCGCGCTGCGGGCCGTGCTGCCCGGCCGCTGAAGCCGCGAACGATCCACAACGTCGACGCCCGAGCGGCACCCGCCGCGCGGACGCCGACGAGTCCTCAAGACGGAGCCCTCTCATGAAAGAACCGCGCGAATACCTGGCCGAGATCCAGACGAACCTGAAGAAACTACAGGCCCAGGGGCAGGTGACGCCGAGCGAAAATGCGCTGTTCGGCATGATCGACGGCCTAGCCGGGCTGCAACTCGTCACGCTCGAGCGACTGGCCCGCGTCGAGCAACTGCTCGCTGACTCCGGCGTCGCCGCCGCCGCCACGACGCGCCGAACGTAGGGGCGCCGGCCGGTCGAGCAGAGGGTCCGTCGCCGGATGCGACATCAGCCGGTCGCCACGGGCGCGAGCCGGTCGCGGAACAGGCGCCGGAAGTCTTCCTGCTGCGCGTCGTTCGCGAAGGCCCGCCTCGGCACGATGAGCGACGTCGGCTCCTCATCCACCACCAGGAACAGGTCGGCCGTCTCGCACAACTTGGTCACGGCCGACCACGCGACTTCGCAACGGTACACCCGCGCGAGGAAGCCGAGGCCCGCCTCGTCGGCCTCGACGGCCGCCGCCTCGCCCTCGAGAGCTTCTAAACGTACCGGTCTACGAGAAATGTCATCCTGAGCGCAGCGAAGGATCTCCCGCGGTTCTTGCGAGGATTGCGGGAGATCCTTAGCGGCGCTCAGGATGACACACCACCCCTTTTTGAAGCAGTTTAGAGGTTCGGCGGCGAACCTGGCCCGTACCGCCCGCCGTTTCCCGAGAAACCCACCGTAGCTACCGAAAACGAACGGCGTCGAAAACAGCCGCGCCCCAACCACCTCCCGC
>JAUJNJ010000260.1 GCA_030448225.1 Phycisphaerae bacterium | reverse complement strand
GGGGCGCGACCAACGAGGAGACAAGCGACGATGGAACGAGTGACCGGCATCGGCGGCGCCTTTTTTCGAGCGAACGATCCCGCGCGAATACAGGAGTGGTATCGAACGCACCTGGGCGTGGAGGCCAACGAGGGTTCGGCGGTCTTTCAGTGGCGCCACCACGACGACCCGGAGCGGGTCGGCAACACGGTCTGGGCGCCGTTCGACGCCGACACGGACTACTTCGGTTCCGACGGCGCAGCCTTCATGGTCAACTACCGCGTCGCCAACCTCGACCGGATGCTGGCGCAGTTGCGCGAAGCGGGCGTCGCCGTCGATCCCCGGATCGAGGAGCACGAGTTCGGCCGCTTCGGCCGGGCGACCGACCCGGATGGCAACCGGTTTGCGCTGTGGGAGCCGATTGCGGGGATGTAACGCGACGGGGACAGGGTGGGCGTACGCTCCCGCCCCATGCTTGCCATTACTCGTACGCGATCAGGCTCTGAACGTCGTAGCCCGCGAGCTGCGCCCGACCACCTAATGGCACGAGTTCGGCCAGGAACGCGAGACCGGCCACGATGCCGCCCAGCCGCTCAACCAAGTTGGCCGCGGCGCGGGCGGTGCCGCCGGTGGCGAGCAGGTCGTCGACGATCAGCACTTGCTCGCCGGGGCGAATCGCGTCGCGGTGCATTTCGAGCGCCGCCACGCCGTACTCCAATGCGTACTCCTCGAAGGTGGTTTCGCCCGGGAGGCGACCGCGTTTGCGGGCGGGCACGAGGCCGACGCCGAGCGCGTACGCCATCGGCGCGCCCAGGATGAAGCCGCGGCTCTCGATCCCGACCACCCGCTCGATCCGCGGAAAGGGCTCCGCCATCGCGTCGATCGCCGCCCGGAACGCCGCCGGGTCGCCGAGCAGCGGCGTGATGTCGCGGAAGAGGATGCCCGGTTGCGGAAAGTCGGGGATGTCCCGCACCAAGCGGCGCAGCGTCGCCACATCGACCGCCGCCGTCTCGTTCATCTCGTCCGTCCTCCATGCCTCCGTGAGCGCGTCCTCGCCGACGCGGCGCGCGGAACCTGTCGCGGGCCGCTCGATAGTGTACCGTTCCGGTCGCCCGCTGGTCGGAACGGCGGTAGCCGACGCGCCGGCCCAGCGGACCGCACGGAGGTTGCCTGCATCGCATTGGGTCGCGGATCATGGAACGATCTCCACCGAGCCCGAAAGGTGATCGGCGGAGATGAACGCGGAGGAACGGCGATGCGTCGGTCGATCGTGCTGCTGCTCGCCGTGACCGGGCTTACCGGCGCCGTCGTGCCGGCGGCGACCCCGGTTGCCGACGAGGCATACGAGATCGTGTGGGCCGGCGACATCCTCCTCGCCGACGCCGCCCAACCCGCGATCGACGCCCGTGGGTACGACTGGCCGCTGGCGCTCGTCGCCCCGCTCTTGGCGGGAGATTTCGCCATCGGCAACGCGGAAGGTCCGATCACTGTCAGTCCCGTCGTTTATTTCCCCGAGGCGACCTGGAGCTACAACGCCCAACCCGCCGCCGCCGCGCTCGCCGCCGCCGGTTTCGACGCCCTCGGGCTCTCCAACAACCACAGCTACGATCGCGGCCCGTCCGGTCTCGCCGATACCATCCAGTACGCGCGCGAGGCGGGTCTGCGCCCCTTCGGCGCCGGCATGAACGTCCAGGACGCCGCCGCGCCGCTCCTGATCGAGACCACGCATGGCGCGGTCGCGGTCCTCGGCTTCGGCGAGGAGTGGCGCTTCGGTCGCGTCGCCGGTCCGGGTCAGCCGGGGACGGTCCCCTTCACCGCCGAGGCGATCGCCCGCGGCAAGACGCTCGCCGCGGCGGCCGGCGCGCGCTGGACCGTCGCCTACGTCCATTGGGGCGAGAACTACAGCTACGTCACCGCCGAGCAACGCCGCGTCGCCGCCGCCTTTGCCGATGCCGGCTACGACCTCGTCGTCGGTCACCATCCCCACGTGCCGCAGGAGGTCGACCTGATCGACGGCATGCCCGTCCTCTACTCGCTCGGCAACTTCGTGTTTGGCACCGAAGGCCGATTTACGCCCGAGTTCCCCGGCCACGGACTCGTCGCCCGCACGTTCGTCGGCCCGACCGGGATCGAGCGGATCGAACTCGCCTGCATCGTGACCGACAACGACCTGGTCCACTACCAACCGCGCCCCTGCGCCGCTGCCGAAGCGGAGCGCGTGATGGCCGGCCTCGGCCCGCACGTGGTCTGGGCCGACGGGGTCGGGCTCGTCGTGCCGTAAGCCGGGCCGGCCACGGAACTGGACCACGGGTAACGTGGGCGCGCGGGCGCGGTCGTTCCCTAAGCCCCGACTTGGCCGGCGAGAATCCGCTGCACCAATCGCGCGATCAGCTCGCGTAGCACGTCGAGATCGAGGTCGTCGAGGCACTTGACGTAGAGGCAGGACTTGCCGGTCGTGTGTTTCCCAAGCCGGGCCAACAGCTCCGGGT
>JAUJNJ010000259.1 GCA_030448225.1 Phycisphaerae bacterium | reverse complement strand
GCAGCTTGGCGAATATGTTCGACGTGTAGTTGCGCACGGTCCCCCGCTCCAGCACAAGCTGCTCCGCTATCTGCTCGTTCGTGCGCCCCTTGGCGATCAGCTCGAGCACGTCGCGCTCACGGTCGGTGAGGCCGGCCATCGGGCCGCTGGCAGCGGCGCCCTTCTTGGCCGCCGAGAAGAAGTCGATCATCCGCCTGGCGATCCCCGGCCCGAACACCGCGCCGCCGTCCGCAACGGTGCGGATCGCCCGTAGCAGCTGCTCCTGGCGAACCCCCTTCACGACGTATCCGCGCGCGCCCGCCAGCACCGCCTCCATCACGGCGTCGTCCTCCTCATGCATCGAGAACAGGAGCACCGCGATCTGCGGGTTATCGGGGGCGATCTCGCGCGTCGCCTGCAACCCGCCGCCCGGCATCTCCATGTCCATGACCACGACATCGGGCTGCAAGCGGCGGGCGAGTTGCACCGCGGCGGGCCCGTCGTGAGCCGTGCCGACGAGCTCGATGTCCTCGACGAGATCCAGCAACGCCTCCATCCCGCTGCAAAAGCCGACGTTGTCATCGGCGACGACCACCCTGACCCCCCGATCCATGTCGGCGATCGTAAAACGCGGCTCGCACAGCTCGCAAGTGACCACAGTCACGGGAAACTCGTGACTGTCGCCACTACCGCGCGCGACGCAGCGCGTGTGAGGCTGCCGCCAGAAGCCGACACCGGGAGGCACACATGCAGCACGAGCGGCCACGCACAGGTAGGCAAAACCGCACCGAGGGAGGCGTCATGAGGCGAGGAAGCAAGTTTGCGCTGGTGATCGCGATGGCGGCCGCGGCGTTCGTGGCGCTCGCCGTCGGGGCCGGCCCGTCGGCAGCCGCCGCGACCGGCGAGCGGATCGTCTTCGTGAGCGACCGCGACGGGAACTGGGAGCTCTACACGATGAACGGGGACGGGTCCTCGCCCACCCGCTTGACCTTCGATCCCCGTGCCGACGTGGATCCCACGATCTCCGCTAGCGACGGTCGGATCGCGTTCGCGCGCGGACTCGCGCGCGGACTCACGCGCGGACGATTCACGGCTAGTTGTCGCCTCGATCGTCAGGACGACTCGTTCGACATATACGTGATGGATGCGGACGGGTCGAACGTCAGGCGCCTCACCCGGGACGCGGCGACGAACAGCTGCCCGTCATTCTCGCCCGACGGCTCGAAGATCGCCTTCGCAAGCGGCCGGCGGGGCATCGACGTCATGAACGCCGACGGGTCCGGACGCGTGAGCCTCACGGGAGACGGCGGGGATCCGGCGTGGTCACCCAACGGCTCGAAGATCGCCTTCGCCCGCAACTCAGACATCTACTTGATGAACGCCGACGGCTCGGCCCCGGCAAGGCTTACGACCGCCGAGGGTGACGATCTCCAGCCCGCGTGGTCCCCGGACGGACGGCGGATCGTGTTCCACAGGGAGCGCATTGGCCCGACGTTTGCAATCGCCGACGACGAGATCTTCGTGATCAACGCAGACGGCTCCGGTGAGAGGCAAGTGACCGAGAACCCGCCGCGACCGACCGGCACCGGGGACCGGACATCGTATCCGAGCTGGTCGCCGGACGGGACGCGCATCGCCTTCGCGCGAGGACAGGACCTGGGGACCGGCGGCACGCCGGCAGGAGACACGGACGGGTCGACGCAGGAGATCTATGTCATGAACGCGGACGGCTCCGGCCCGCGCGCACTTACCACGAACACCGCCCGCGATCGCGATCCAGCCTTCGCGGCAGCGGCCCCGCCGGGTGGCGGCCCATCAGGAGACGGCGGCTCGGGAGCCGGTGACGGTGGCGGCTCACCCGGCGGTGGTGGGGGCGGGGCGGATGGTGGCGGCGACGGCCAGGGCCAGGCCGGTCCGCTCGGCTCCGCCGGTGCGGGCGCAGGGACCCGGGGCAATCCCGGCGGCGACGCCACGGCGAGCGCCCGCTGCCTGCCACGGAACCTCCGAGTGGGGCCGCGAGGCGTGGGCAACGTTCGCATCGGGGCCACTCGCGCGGAGATGACCCGCGCCGCCGGACGCCCGTCCACCAGGGCACGGACGTCGTTCCGCTACTGCGTCCGAGGCGGCGGCCGGGTGCTCGTGGCCTTCGACCGCGCGGGACGGGCGCGCCTCATCGCCAGCACGGCCCCCCACCAGCGGGCGCGGGGGGTGGGGCGCGACGCGCCGGTCGCCACGCTGCGCGGCCGCTACCGGGGCCTGCGGCGGATACACCCCGGCCTGTACACCACGAACGGACGCACCCGCAAGCTCTTCGGCGTCCGGCGCGGCCGGGTCCGCTTCGTGGCCGTGGTCGATCGCAGCCTCCTGCCTCGCCGGCGGCAGGTGCTCGTCCTGCTACGGCGCGTGGGGCTGTGAGACTCGAGCTCGGGGGCCGGTGGGGATTCGGCTACGCCGTGGCCGCGGCCGCCTGGCTCCTGCAGCGCGGCGTCCAGGCCCT
>JAUJNJ010000258.1 GCA_030448225.1 Phycisphaerae bacterium | reverse complement strand
CGACGCTGTGGCTCTCGACGGCGACGCGATCGTGGCCGGCGCGCCCGGCGACGACGTGGGCGCGCACCAAACACAGGGCTCGGCCTACACCTTCGCGCGCACGGGCGGCGCGCAGCGCACCCAGACCGCCAAGCTGCCCGCCTCCGACGGCGCGGCGGGCGAGCAACTCGGTATCTCCTCGGTGGCGATCGACGGCGACGCGATCGTGGCCGGCGCTGCCGGCGACGACGTGGGCGTTAACGCAGATCAGGGCTCGGCCTACACTTTCGCGCGCACGGGCGGCGCGCAGCGCACCCAGACCGCCAAGCTGACCGCCGTAGACGGCGCGGCGGGCGATTTCCTCGGCTTGTCGGTGGCGATCGACGGCGACGCGATCGTGGCCGGCGCTGCCGGCGACGACGCGGGCGTTAGTGCGGCTCAGGGCTCGGCCTACACTTTCGCGCGCACGGGCGACTCGCAGCGCACCCAGACCGCCAAGCTGACCGCCGCAGACGGCGCGGCGGGCGATCTCCTCGGCGCGTCGGTGGCGATCGACGGCGAGACGATCGTGACCGGCGCTAACGGCGACGACGTGGGCGCCAACCAAGACCAGGGCTCTGCCTATACCTTCTCGCGCAGGGGCGCCGCGCTGCGCACCCAGACCGCCAGGCTGACCGCCGCAGACGGCGCGGCGGGCGACTCCCTCGGCGCGTCGGTGGCGATCGACGGCGACGCGATTGTGGCCGGCGCCCCCTGGGACGACGTCGACGCCAACGAAAATCAGGGCTCGGCCTACACCTTCGCGCGCACGGGCGCTGCGCAGCGCACCCAGACCGCCAGGCTGACCGCCGCAGACGGCGCGGCGGGCGACGAGCTCGGCCGCTCGGTGGCGATCGACGGCGAGACGATCCTGGCCGGCGCTCCCCTCGACGACGTGGGCGCCAACGCAACCCAGGGCTCGGCGTCGATCTTCTTCGCCGCGTCCCCGGGCGGCGGCCCGCCCCCCGCCGGCGACGGAGCGCCGCCGCCGCCCGGTCCGGGTCCGGGTCCCGCGGCGCCGCGGGCGGGCCGGGTGCTCGAGCTTGACGCGAGTCGCGGCGCGGTGCGGCGCGGCCGGGCGGTGCAGCTGCGGGGCAAGATCGAGGCGACGTCTAATCCGGGGGCCTGTCAGGCGGGGCAGCCCGTTGAGGTGCAGCGGCGCACGGCGAGCAACTCGACGTTTGTGACGTTCGCGCGGGTGGTCAGCGATCAGACCGGCAACTTCGCGATGACGATCCGGCCGACCGGTACAGCGGAGTACCGGACGCTGGTGCACGAGACCGATGCGTGTCTGGCGGAGGCGTCCAACGACGAGACGGTGGCGGTGCCGCCGGTCGTGTCGGTGGTCGCCCGTAGCACCAAGCTGGTCGGGCGGACGGTGCGCTTTCAGCTGCGCTGCCCGCGCGGAGGGGAGTGCGTGGGGACCGTCAAGCTGCGCACCGCAGGCAAGGTCGGCCGCCGCGGGTCGGGCCGTCGCATGACGCTGGGAGCGAAGGCGTTCCAAGTGCCCGCCAAGCGACGCCGCACGACGCAGATCACCGTCTCGCGGCGCATCGCGCGGGCGCTGCGCACGCGTTCGCGCGTGCGGCTCAACGCGTTTATCGCCAACCGCGACCAGCAGGGGCGCGCGGCGTTTAGCCGCGACCGGTTCACGCTCCGCACGCGCTGAGCAGCGCTGCGGCGGGCGGTCTGACCACTCTAGACCACCTGCCGCCCAGTCACCCGGCAGCCGGACGGGCCGCAGCAGCTCAGGCTGGTGCCGGCGAGGCGATCGGCGAGCGACACCATGACCGCGACAAAAATCGGCTTCCGCTTTTGCCTCAAAGCAGCACTCGTCAGTCGACGGCGAAGTATCCGCGTACGCCGACAGCGACGGTGCTGAACGTGCGCCCATCCGGGTCGTGTTCGTCCTCCGGCAACGTCGGACGCCACAGCGCGAGATCAAGGGCCGAGAACACGTACGAGTAAGGCAATTCGGGATCTGATGGATCGAACGCTGCGAACCGCTCGATGTGCCTCACGGCCTCATCAGCGGGAACGCGGAGGACGGCGACACCGTCGAACAGCGACTCGATCGCGGGAGCCTCCGACAGCTCAATGAACTCGACGCGCTCATTGGCGTCGTAGAACACCTGGAAGGAGTTGTCATGCCAGGCATCCGTGGAGACGGCATCGTCGGCGCCTTTCCGGAACACGTTCGGAGGCCCGGGCATCGCCGCCCGACACTCCGCCCGCGTCATATTCAGCCGGACCGGGCCGACTCCGCCGTGCGGGACGACCTCGTACTCGAGGATCTCCATCCGCGCGAATCGTACGACTGGGGTATTCGGCTGCGAGCGAGACGGCCGACGGATGCCGCTCTTGCCCCAGAGAAGAAGCCTCGCCAACGGCGCCGAACCAACGCCGGCATGGCGAGACTCAGGCGGCGCCCAGGATGCGTGATAGCACGGCGTCGTGGACCTGCTTCGCCTTCTCGTCGCCGC
>JAUJNJ010000061.1:9875-35502 GCA_030448225.1 Phycisphaerae bacterium | reverse complement strand
CGTCCCCCCCCAGAGACACTCCAAGTCCCTCTCGACGCCAGTGGAGCAGCGGGTGCGCCCTCTCAGCGACGGATATTGTATAGAGCTACGCCGGCTCCACCGCCGCCTGCCCGACATCCGGTTGGATGAAGAGGCTGACGGAATCGACGGCCCCCGGGGCCATCGGCCGGAAGCTGACGTGAACCGTGGACGCGCCGGGCACCTTACAGGCCCCGGCGCCCGCGAAGCGGTAGCCAGTCGGCGACAGGTCGGGGAGGAACGCCTGGCGACCGAGAAGTCGGCGGATTGCCTCTGGGATCGCCGCCTCTTCGGCGGGGGACTCGGGCGGGTGCGAGTGGTCCGCGTCCCGCGAACAGCCGACGTGGGTACGGGTAACGGCGAGGACGAATGAAGCCGGGACGACGCCGTCGTGCGACGCGGGGCGGACCCCGATCATGCGACCCACGAGGACGCCGAGGACGAGGCAGGCGGCCAGCGCGGCGGCGACGAGGCCCCTCCGAACGATTCGACGAAGCCGGCCGCCCGTCGGGTCCGCCGACGGCCGCGGCAGGACGATCGGCTGTAACGCGTGGAGACGTGCCTGCAGTGCCGCGGGGACCGGCGGCGTCGCGGCCCGCGCCGACCGCGAAGCCGCCTGCCGGAGCCGGCGCTGGCCCAGCCCCCGGCGGATCGCGTCCGGGTCGGCCGCCAGGTGCTCCAGAGCCTGGGACGACTCGGATTCGCCCAATTGTCCGTCGGCAAATGCCGACAGTTTCGCCTCGATCTCGTCCTCGTCTAATGGCTCGGACAGCCACCATTCCATACGCTGGGGCGATCCACGTGTTCCTGGGCAGCACCACCGCCGCCCGTATCGCAGGGTGCGCGTCACAAATCTTTGGTGTGGCCGCAGCCCGGGCAGGTGGTCAGCCAGCCCGACAACGCTCAACGCGCGACGGCGGCCGGGATGTGCCCCGCGGTCATCGCGCCACGCGCGGCTGCCGCAATGTCTCCAGTATCGGCGACGAGGAAGTAAACGATGCGGCTCGTCCGCCACGCGAACATCGGGAACGGAGACCGATCGTCAGAGACTTGGTACAGCTTATCCGGCTGCAACGCGAACTGCCCCGCGTGCGGCTGCACGAACACGCTGATCGCGCTCCGCCGGCCGGGGACGGTCGAGTAGTAGAGCAGGTGGACCGTGTTCCGCAACGGGGCGCCGCACGGGCCGGCGCCGACGAACTCGTAGCCGATCCCGCGGAAGTCCGGGTACGGGTTCTCGCCGCCCGTGTCCGTCCGCACCGCGGCCGAGAGCTCCGCCAATTCCGTAGGGTAGGCGGCTGCATGGAGCCCCTCGGCGAGGCGGGAACAGTCTGCGTGGACGAGGGAGGCGTGCGCGACGAGGCGGGCCGGCACGAGGGGCTCGGGTGCGCTACGAACGTCGGCGACGGACGTCACCGCTCTCGGCGCCAGCGCCCACCCGACGAGCATCCCCGTGACTAGAAGACCCGCCGCGATGCCGGGGAGAGGCCCGCGGAGCGTTTCGCGCCACGTCTTGGAGGAGACGCGGCGCTGGTCCGGAGCCCCGGCGGCCGCCTGGGCCAGCGTCTGGATCTGCCGGCGCAGGGCGTCCGGCACCGGCGGGGTCAGCGTCCGCACCGCCCGGCCTGCCGCCACGCGGAGGTGCTGCTGGGTGCGCAGGAGCTCAAGCCCCTCAGCCCGGTGCTCCGCGAGGTAGTCCAACACCGTCAGGATCTGGGCGGCCCCGAGCTCGCCGTCGGCGAACGCCGTGAGATACTCGCCGATGTTGTGCTTCCCGATCGGGTCGGACATTCGAGGGGGTACCGTTACGGACGCCGCTTCATTTCGTCTGGGCCGCGCGATCTTCGCGGGCCATCCCCTGCTCGGCCGCGAGGCCGACTAGACGCGCCGCCAAGGAGGCCCGGGACCGGTAGAGCCGGCTCATGACGGTGCCGACGGGGATCTCCATGACGTGGGCGATCTCCCGGTAGCTGAGGTCTTCGACCGCGCACAGGAGAAAGACCTGCCGGTACGGCAAGGGCAGCTCGGCGATGGCGGTCTTCAGTCGTTGGTCCACCGCGTCCCAGTTCAACTGCGAGAGGTGAATCAGCGCCTCAGGATCGGGGCAACCCAGGGGCTGCTGCTGGAGGTGCTCGACCAGCTCGCGCTGGCGGTGGTCTTGCGCGAGCCGGGTGTTGAGCACGTTGTGCAGGATCTTGAAGAGCCACGGGCGAGCCCCGCGGTCGTAGGCCTTGTAGGTGGCGGCCGACTTGAACGCGCGTAGGTAGGTTTCCTGCACGAGGTCGTCGGCCTCCTGCGCGTGCCGCGCGAGGTGGTAGGCAAGGCGGTGGACCGCCTCCATCTCCGCCAAAACGATGGTGCTGAATTCCTCCGGCTCCACCCGCGTGACTCCCGATCCAGCGATCTCGCCGCTTAAGGCTCTAGCGAGCCCCTCATCGTGGCCAGTCGGAGAAACGCGGTGAAGCACGCGCCCGCTGCCCAACGAGCGCGCCTCGTCTTAGGCGGGGGTGCCGGTAGCGCCGGGCCCCGCACCGGACGCACCCCCTGACCCGGTCGACCTCGGCTCGGTTTGCGTCAGCAGCGTCAGCACGAACACCCCGATCCCGACCATCACGTGCGGGAGCCACGCGTTCCGCGGCTCGTCGTTGAAGCCGAAGAGCCACGGCGAGGCGGCGAGGAAGAGCGAGGCGGCGTAGTCGTTCATCAGGTGCATCCGCATCGGCAGCAACTTGAGCAGACCCAGTTCGTACCGGGTGGCCACGCTCTGCAGGAGGATCACCACGCCAAGGACGCGCGGCACGAGAACTGCGGCCCCGCCCACGTCGGCGAACCCGAACAGGTTCGGGGCCAGCAATAGCGCGAGGCCACCGACGTAGTCCGCGACGCCGTGCAAGAAGGTGGGGATCGGTTTCACGCAGGGCTCCTCGGAGGACGTGCGAGAGAACAATGGTAAGGGAGGAGCGTAGACGGGCTGAGTTCGGCTTAGGAACGGCGAAAATGCTGAATGACACGCGCAACCGTCGCCGCTCCTCGCGACGCCCTCGCTGAAAGCGTTGCGAACGTCGCTGGAACTATCGTCCAGCGACTGCGGAAGGGGGCACTCACGTCGTCGATCGTCCTGCGGGCGCCCGCGCCAATCCAGCTCAGAGGGCCGTCCATTCGGAACGGGGAAGAAATAATGTGGAGGCGAAACGCGGCCCAAGTATACCGGCGGATCACGTCATAGAACCCGACCACGTTCCAACCCCCGGCCCGCTGGCCGCGAGGAGCATCCCCCCATGTCCACGACCAATCCGGCACTCCGTGCCGCCCTGTTCGTCAAAGGCCGCGCCAGGATCACGCCGCTGTTCGATCAGCGAATCGCCTCCATCACGCCTCGCGCGTTGAAGGGCTTGAGGTCGCCGTTTCCGGCCGTCTTCGTAGCGGACGAATCCACAACAACACGACGGTCCCGGACGAGCCGGCGAACCAGGTCGTGATGTACGACCGCGCCCGCGACGGGTCGCTCAGCGAGACCGCCGGGTCTCGACACCGGCGGCCAAGGGTCAGGCCTCGGCGGTGCGGCTCGCCGGCGACGTTCTCGGCTCCGCCAACTCGGTGCGCCTCACGCAGAACCGCCGGTTCCTCCTGGTCACCAACGCCGGCAGCAACGACGTGTCGGTCTTCCGCGTCGAAGGGCGGGCTGACGCTGACCGACTGCGAGGCGACCGGCACGTTCTCGAACAGCGTCGCGACGAGCCGAACAACGTCGTCGTCCTGAACGCCGCCGGGCAGGGTACTCGCGCTACAGGTTGAGCAAGAAGGGCGAGCTGACCCCGATCGCGGACTCGACCCGGCACGCCTGACGCGAACCAGGACCTCAAGCGCGCCCGGACGTGCTTTTCAACCCCGCAGGGTGTCGTTCACGCCGAACGGCCGGCAGCTCGTCGTCACGATCAAGGACGGCCTGCCTGCCGGAGGCCGGTCCCCGACTTCACCGCCCCGACGGGCCCGGGCCGCGTGTTGGTCTTCGGCGTCGGGCGCGACGGCATGCCGTCATCGACGTTCGGCCGCACGGACCTTCGAGAACGACGGGCCGTTCGGGTTCTCGTTCGACCGCGGCGCAACCTGCTCACGACGCTCTTCGTCGGGCGCCGAGGTCGGCTCGTCCGCCGGTCAGTTCCGCGTCACCGCCGACAACTTCCCCACTTCGATCACGCGAGAACCTGCCCAACGCCCAGGTCGACTCCTGCTGGATCGAGAACAACGGGCGGTTCGCGTACTCGGCGAACGAAGCGGGTCGGGCACGATCTCGAGCTACCGGATCGGCCGCGACGGCGCAGCCACGCTGTTGGACGCGACCGCGGGCACCGCCGCCCAGCTCCCCGACCCGGCGACGGCGCCGACGCAGGCCGCGACGCCGCCGGACATGCGGATCAGCCGCGACGGGCGGTTCTACAACGTCCTGCCCGGCTCGGGGCGCGGTCGGGACGTGGCAGATCAACCGCGACGGCAGTTTCCGGACAAAGGTCGGCGAGTTCGGCGGCCTGAGCCCACTGGTCAACGGCGACCACGCCGCGATGGAGTTCGGCGACGGCGGCAGCCCGGCCGGCATCGAGGTGTTGTGATCCGCGGCGGGTCGTCCCCTGTACGCAACAAGCACCACATTTTGACGACGCCTCACGCGTCTCTTGCAGCATGGCCGAATGGCACTCGGCATTGGCCGTAGACGGTTCTTCCCAGCGGCGCGCCGCCGACGGCCGCCACCTACACGTCCGCCGAGGAGGACACAGATGAACACGAAACGACTGACGACCACGTTGGCGGCAACCGCATGGCGCTGGCCGCGGCGTTCAAGTCGGCCGCAAGGACGGCGACGGAGCAGCCTGCCGCCGAGAGGCGGCCCGCCAAGATGGAGAAGCAACCCGGAGCCAGGCGTCGGCGGACCGCGCAACGTGGCGGTCGACCGCATCGTCGCCGCGGGCCGAGCGGCCGCGGCTCGGGCGGTCGAGATGACGGCGAAGTACGGCCCGCCGCAGGAGGCGACGTCCCACCGGCTCGTCTGGTACAACGCCGGCCCATTCAAGCGGATCACGGTGTACAACCTGGAGACGCCGCACGACTTCCCGCTGCACGTCGACTTCGAGCACACGATCGCCTACGACGCCAGAACAAGGTGGCGACCTGATCGCGTTCGACGCGAGCAGCACGATCAACTGCACGGTGGGCGAGCTGCTGCCCGCTGCGACTGAGGCTACAACGTCCTGACGCTCAACCTCGACCACGACATCGTCACCGGCAAGAAGACCGTCGAGGAGGCAAGGCGTTCGGCGACATCGTCGCGTGCAGGACGAAGGGCGAGCAACCCGCCGTACGTCGAGAAGCTCCAGTTCGCGCCTGGCCGAGCCGGGTCGCTGCGCTCGACCGTCCGGTCATCCTGGTTCGCCTGTCCGCGCCGCCGACCCGGCCGACGCCTGCAGCCGGGGTCCGTCGACAAGGGTGGGGACGCGGAGGTCCTCGCCAGCGTGATCGCGATCGACCTCAACGAGGTCTCGCCGCCATGGAGGCGAAGAAGGCGATGAGCCGGCCGTCTCGACTACGCGAAGATGATGCACGAGCCGCACGCGCAGCAGGAACAAGATGATGTGCTCGGCCAGCAGATCAAGGTGACGCCGGTCATCACGCTGGCCGTGGAGCAGGTGCAGAAGAAGGGGGTCGGCGACCTGGCGGCGATCGTCCCGCTCGACGGGGAGCAGTTCGAGCGGGCCTTACCTCGCCGCGATGGTCGAGGTGGTCACACCGAGGCGTTGCAGATGATCGACAACCAGCTTCTCAAGTCGGCGACGAACGCGGCCCTGAAGAAGCACCTGGCGGAGACGCGCGCGTATCGTGGCGGGTCACCTCGAGAAGGCCAAGGCCTACAAGGCGAACGAAGAAGTAGCACGAACTCTCGCGGGTGCCAGACCTACGCGCCCAGTGAAGACGACGAAGAAGAAGAAGAAGAAGAAGAACGCCCCCACCGGGAATCCAGGGGGCGCTCCGTGGATCCGTGCCGAGGCGGTCGCGGGCTGGCGGCACGGCCGATACCGCCGCCGCGGCTCAATCGATTCCTCCTCGGCTGCCTGAATCTGCGGCCCGCCCGCTGATTTACCTACGCCCGACTGGGCGTTACCCATTCCCCGGCGTCGCAGTACGTGATGCCTGGCGTAACAGTGCCACCGAACGAACGATCCGGTTGATCTGGAAAATCAGTGCGAGGCTGGCCCGCCCTCTGGTGTGCAGTATTACAGTTATTCTGACGTCCAGAATAACCCCGCCCGTCCAGCATATTCCTGCGTAAAGGACCATGTTTGCACAGTGTCCTGCACCCGTCAAAGTGTGGCGAAGCCCTGCTTTTGCGGGCCTTTGCGGATTTGCGGGCGTGTCGAAGTTCAGCATGACACGCTGGAGGTCACAGGTTCGAGCCCTGTATCGTCCACTGCCGTAAAACCTGCCGAACGCTTAGTTAAGCGTACCTGCCCGAGTCGGGCAGCGCGGCCGAAAGGTGCTGAGTTTCTTTGGACCGTCCAAAGAAACCCCCTTTGGGAGTCGCGCATGGCCCGCCCGAAATCCGACCGCGCCGGCTACTACAAGCACAAACGAACCGGCCGCGGCTTCACGATCATCGACGGGAAGCACCGCCAGCCCTCCGGCCGCCACAACTCCGCCGAGAGCCGCGCCGGCTACGAGCGGCTCGTCGGCCGCTGGCTGACCGCCGACCGGCAACTCCCCGCCCAACTAGTCCCCGTCACGACCGGCCCCGACCGTGTCCGCGATCGCGGTCGCCTTCTACCGCTACGACGCCCTCAAGCACTGCGTCGGCCCCGACGGGTAGCAGACCGCCGGCGGACTCGTACCGGATCGCGATCAAGCCGCTGCGGCGTCTCTGCGGCACCCGCACCGCGGCCGCGTTCCTGCCGACAGACCTGAAGGCGTGCCGCCGCGTGACGCTCGAGCCGCGGGAGATCCTGGACCCGGCCGACCCGGCCGGGACCAAGACGGTGCCCGACTGGGCCCGGAGCTCCGCGAACCGGCTGGCCCGCCGCGTCGCCGCGATGTTCCAAATGGGCCGCCTCGGAGAACATGGTCCCGAAGGCCACGGCCGACGCGCTCGCGCTCGTCGAGGACGTCCGCAAGGGGCGTGAGGAGGCGAACGTCGTGCACGCGGTGCCGGCCGACGTCGTCGAGGCGACCATCCCCCACCTGCCGCCGCCCGTCGCCGCCCTGGTCAAGCCCCAGCTCCTCACCGTGGCCCGCGGGAAGGAACTTCGCACGCTGCGCACGCGCGACATTGACCGCAGCGGCCTGCCGTGGCAACACGTGCCCGAGCAGCACAAGACGGCGCATCACAACAAAAGGAGGGTGATTTGGTTCGGGCCGCACGCTTGAGACGTCCTGACGCCGTTCCTGAGGCTCGACCCCGACGCATCTTCCGTCCTGCCGAGGGCACGGAGTGCCGCAACGCGCGGCAGCGAGCCACGCGCAAGACGCCGATGACCCCCTTGCAGCGCCGGCGCGCGGCGGCCGCGGCGAAGCGCCCGCGGAAGTTCCACCCGTTCTACAGCAAGAACAGCTACGCGCAGGCGATCAAGCGCCGTCCGACTACGTGTCGCAAATCAAAAAGAAGATCGACGCGCTCTCCTGGGCTAGGCGATACGCCATGGAGATTTGCCACGTGCGCGACGAGCGCGACCAATACGTGAGGCCCTGGTCTTCTCCATCGCCTCCGCCTTGTCGGGGAACTTCAGCGGGTTAAAGTCGGCGTAGGGTGCCATCACGTACTCGGCCTGCCGGCGACCCACCCGCCCATGTCAACGACCCGCAGGCCGCGCCTGGGCGCGCCGTGTTGACGGTCAGGCAGATCCCCGGACTTCGTCCCGAGGCCGGAGGACGGTCTGAAGGAACCGCTAGAAAGTGAAGGGATGCGACCGGAACGGCCGGCAGGACCCGCGGGACGCAGCAACAAACGGAGCGTCAGTTCAACGGGTAGAACTCCGTCGCCGGCGCGGGCCAGCTCACGTCCTCCCACTCGCCGGCGGCGAGCCAAGCGGCATGGCCGTCGGCGAAGAGAACGTTGCCGCCCTTGACGCCATGGTTCAGCACCTGCGTCGGCGTGGGCGAGCCGCCATCGAGGTCCCAGGCGAGGGGCGCGCGCCCCTTCAACTTTGCGAGGAACGGGCCGAACTCCGGCGCGAAGAACAGGTTGTAGAATTCGTAGCTCGTGCGGGCGGAGTTCGGGAGCAGTTGGTCGGCTGTGTCGATCTGCTCTGGCGCCGGATCGTCGTCGGACCGGCAGTGGAATACCCTCGCATCACGCACCGTCCAGTCGTTGAACGCGACCATCACCCGGTTGCTTCCTTCATAATCGACAAACACGTTGCGCGGATTCCCGTTAGGCAGCCGATCGCGGAACGAGTTGGCGTACAGGAACAGACCTTGGCCGAGGCTGCGAAGGTTCGCGAGGCACGCGGTGCGGCGGCTCTGCTCGCGAGCGAGCGACAGCGCTGGCATCAAGATGCCCAGCAGCACGGCGACGATGCCGATCACGACCAGCAACTCGACTAGCGTGAACGCGCGCCTCGCCGGCTTTTTCGTTTGTCGCATGCCGCTCGCTCCCGCTAGGGGATTCCGCGAACCACGTCGTGGAGCCGGTCGCAGTGTCCCGCCCCACCGTGCCGAGATTCCTGCAACCTGATCGTACCGTGGCCGTACAGATGAACATTAGATAACGATGAGAGCAGTCGCGAAGACGGGCGAATAGCCGTTGATGGCCGCATCCTGCCATGACTACATTGCGTCTCGCGCCAGGAGTGCGCTCTGTGCTCCTGATTGTGGCTCCGACGCCTGAGTTCTGCTCGTCGTGTCACCGCGGGGGAGCCGGGAAAAAGCAGCTTGAGTCGTACTGCGATTGCAAAGCAGCCGCCTACGCCGGACACTCCCGCCGCGCGTCCCTCGTGGTCTGGCCGGCCGATCCGGGTGACTGCCGCCGACGGCGTCGCTCGCGTGGCGACCGCGGGCAAGTTCTTCCGCTGCGGCGAGGAGAAGGTGTTCATCCGTGGCGTCACGTACGGCCCGTTCGCGCCGGACGAAGCGGGGTGCGAGTACCACTCGCCCGCCGTCGCCCGCCAAGACTTCGCCGCCATCCGCCAGGCGCAGTTTGACACGCTCCGCCTCTACACGGTTCCGCCCCGCTGGCTCCTCGACGAGGCCGCCGCCGTCGGGCTGCGCGTGATGATCGGGCTGCCGTGGGAACAACACGTGGCGTTCCTCGATGGCGGGCGCGGCCGGCAGATCCGCTCGCGCCTCGCCACCGCGGTCGCGTCGTGTGCGGGCCACCCGGCGATCTTCGCGTATGCGATCGGCAACGAGATCCCGGCGCCAGTGGTCCGGTGGTACGGCCACCGCAGGGTCCAACGCTACGTGAGGGACCTGTACGACACCGTTAAAGACCGCGATCCGGAAGCGCTGGCGACTTACGTTAATTATCCGTCGACCGAATACCTCGACCTCCCATTCTTAGATTTCGCGGCCTTCAACGTGTACCTCGAGCGCGAACGCGATCTGCGGTCCTACGTCGGCCGCCTGCACAACATCGCAGGTGACCGGCCGCTGATGATCGCGGAGCTTGGCCTCGACGCGGTGCGCGACGGGGAGCAGGCCCAGGCGCGCGTACTGGACGCGCAGGTTCGGTCCCTGGCGCACGGCGGCGGATGCGCCGGCCTGTTCGTCTTCTCGTGGACCGACGAGTGGTACCGGGGCGGGCAGCAAATCACCGACTGGGGCTTCGGCCTCACCACCCGCGAGCGCGACCCGCGGCCCGCGCTCGCCGCGGTCCGCGACGCGCTGAACGTGCCCGCTGCGGAGGAATCGCCCGAGGCGATCGGCATCTCGGTCGTCGTCTGCACGTACAACGGCGCCCGGACGATCGGACGCTGCCTCGACGCCCTCGCGCGGATGCGGTACCGCCGGTACGAGGTCATCGTCGTGGACGACGGCTCCACCGACGGCACCCATGCGGTCGCCGGCACCCGCGCGAACGTGCGGCTGATCCGGACGGCCAACCACGGTCTGAGCAGCGCGCGCAACACCGGATGGCGTGCGGCGCGGCATCCGGTCATCGCCTACATCGACGACGACGCCTGGCCCGACGCCGACTGGCTGACCCACCTCGCCCGCACCTTCGCGGCCGACGCGAACCACGCGGGGGTCGGCGGGCCGAACATCCCACCCGCCGACGACGGGCTGGTCGCCGACGCCGTCGCCGCCGCGCCGGGTGGACCGATCCACGTGCTCCTGACCGACGACGTCGCCGAGCACATCCCCGGGTGCAACATGGCCTTCCGCCGCGAGCGCCTTGAGGCTGTGGGCGGCTTCGACCCGCGGTTCCGAACCGCCGGCGACGACGTCGATCTGTGCTGGAGAATGCAGGAGCGCGGCTGGACGCTCGGCTTCAACCCCGCGGCGATGGTCTGGCACCGGCGCCGCGACCGGGTCGGCGCCTACCTCCGGCAGCAGCTGAACTACGGCCGCGCCGAGGCCGACCTCGAGCAGAAGTGGCCGGAGAAGTACAACGCCGCCGGACACCTGACGTGGTCGGGCCGGATGTACCACCAAGGCGCCACCACGGCGCTGGGCTGGTGGACCCGCCGCCGGATCTACCACGGGATCTGGGGCAGCGCGCTGTTCCAGTCGGTCTACCACGGGCCGCCCAGTTGGGTCTGGTCGGTTCCGACGATGCCCGAGTGGTACATGCTGGCGGCCGTGCTCGCGGCGGTCGCGCTCGGCGGGCTGGCGTGGGCACCGCTGGCGTGGGCGTTGCCGCTGCTGTGCACGCTTGTGCTGGCTACGGTTGCTCAAGCGGCGGCCGCGTCGCGGCGAAGTCTCGCGGCCCGCCGGACGGGCCCGCGGCACCAGCGCGCGCGGCTGCTGTTGCTCGCGACGTCTCTGCACTTGATGCAGCCGGTCGCCCGCCTCTGGGGGCGCCTCGGCCGTGGGCTGACGCCGTGGCGGCGGCGCGGCGCGAGCGGCGGATTCTGCCTGCCGCTGCCCCGGACCGAGCGGACGTGGAGCGACGCGCCCGCGGACTGGGCGTCGCCCGAGGACCGACTCGCGGTGCTGAAGGCGGCGCTCGTGCGACGCGGCGCCATCGTCTCGTGCGGCGGGAGCTACGACCGGTGGGACGTCGAGTCGCGCGGCGGCGTGCTCGCGTCGGCGCGCATCCGTCTACTCGCCGAGGAGCACGGCCAGGGTCGGCAACTCGTCCGCCTCCGCGTGTGGCCGCACGTGTCGGCGTGGGCCCTAGCCGCCACTTGCGCCGCGGCAGCGTTAGCCGGAGCGTGCGCCGCCGCCGGCGGCGGGCTGGCGGCATTGATCGTCATCGTGGCGCCGGGGGTGCTCGTGGCGGGCCGCGCGGTGTACGAGTCCAGCAGAGCGATGGCAGCCGTCACCAGTGCGGCCCACGACCGCCCCACTGCCGCCGGGCTCGAAACCGCTTCATGCGTCACGCGCGTAACGTCAGCGCCCGTGCCGCGACCGACCAGCGGGGCCCCGAACGACTCGCTTTGGACGGACCCCGACGAAGTCGAGGCGTTGAACTTCTAGCAGGACACGCGAACCCCTCTCGGTACGCCACGCGACGATCCGGCAGGTTGCTACGAGACGCGATGAAGTATCTGCCACGAGTTTTGAAGTACCTTCGGCCGTACTGGCGGCTGGCCGTGGCGTCGGTCATCGTGATGATCGCCGGCTCCCTCGTCGCTCTGCTCGTCCCTTGGCCACTCCAACTCCTCGTCGACAACGTGCTCGGCGGACTGCCGCTGCACCCGCGGGTGGCGCGCGTGGCCGCGTGGTTCAACGCCGACCGCTACCGGCTGATGTTGATGGTCGTCCTGGGCGGGTTCCTCCTCGTCCTGCTGCAGCACGCGTTGACCGTCCTGAGCAACTACGTCAACGTCCGGATCGAGCAGAACATGGTGCTCGACTTCCGCAGCGACCTGTTCCAGCACGCCCAGCGCCTGTCGCTCGCGTTCCACGACCAGAAGCGCTCGGGGATGCTGATCTACGCCGTCAACTTCCAGGGCGACGCCGCCGCGCGCCTCGTGATGACGATCCCGCCGCTCGCCCAGAGCACGCTCACGCTGTTCGGCATGTTCTGGATCGTCTTCAACATCGATCGCAATCTCGCGTTCCTGTCGCTGACGGTCATCCCCTTCCTGTTCTACTCGGTCGGCTACTACTCGAAACACATCCAGTCCCGGCTGCAGCGCGTGATGGAGATGGAGGGCGAGTCGTTGTCGATCGTGCACGAGGCGATCTCGATGCTCCGCGTGATCGTCGCGTTCGGCCGGGAGGACCTCGAGCACCGGCGGTTCGTCGAGCAGGGGCGGCGGGCGGTGGGCGAGCGGGTGAAGGTCACCGTGCGCCAGACGCTGTTCACGCTGGCGGTCAACGGGATCACCGCCGCCGGGACCGCACTCGTGCTCGGCTACGGCGCGCACAAGGTGATCCAGGGACAGCTCACGGTCGGCCAGCTCCTGGTGGTGATGGGATACATCGCGGCCGTCTACAACCCGCTGGAGACGATCAGCACGACGATCGGCTCGCTGCAGGACGTGTTCCTGCAACTCAAGCTGGCGTTCGACCTCGCCGACACCGAGCCGGAGATCCGCGACGCGCCCGGCGCCGCCGCCATCGATCGCGCCCGGGGCCACGTCCGATTCGAGAACGTGAACTTCAGTTACAGCGGCCGGACCGACACGCTGACCGACGTGAGCTTCGACGCCAAACCGGGCGACGTCGTCGCGATCGTCGGGCCGACGGGCGCGGGCAAGAGCACGACGGTCAGCCTCATCCCCCGCTTCTACGCGCCCAAGTCGGGGCGGATCCTCCTCGACGGGCGAGACACGCGCGACATCACGCTCAAGAGCCTCCGGGCGCAGGTCAGCGTCGTGCTTCAGGAGCCGTTGCTGTTCTCCGGCACCGTCGCGGAAAACATCCGGTACGGGCGGCTGGACGCGACGCAGGCGGAGGTGATCCGCGCGGCGCAGGCGGCGAATGCCGACTACTTCATCCGGCGGCTGCCCGAGGGGTACGACACCGTCGTCGGCGAGCGCGGCGCGCAGCTGTCCGGCGGCGAGCGGCAGCGCATCTCGGTCGCCCGCGCCTTCCTCCGCGACGCGCCGATCCTGATCCTCGACGAGCCGACGAGCTCGATCGACTCCAAGACCGAGGCCGTGATCCTCGACGCGCTCGACCGGCTGATGGCCGGCCGCACCACGTTCATGATCGCGCACCGGCTGGCCACGGTGCGCCGCGCGGACCAGATCCTCGTCGTCGACGGCGGCCGGATCGTCGAGCGCGGCACGCACGACGACCTCATAGACCGCCGAGGACTCTACCGCCAACTACACGACATGCAGACGCGCCAGCCCCCCACGGCGGCGGCGGCCGGTGAGGACGGCGGCGAGGCGAACTCGGAACTGGAGCAATCGACCTTGGACGTTTGACGGATGCCCTTCACGAGCCCGAACACGTGACCCCACCGCGGAGGAAAAAGATCGTCCTGCTGGGCATGATGAGCAAGATGCCCGTCGCCGGCGTGATCTGGCAGACGGCGCACTACCTCGTCGGCTTCCAGCGACTCGGCTACGACGCCTACTACGTCGAGGCGCACGCGCGCACGCCCTCGATGTTCATGACGAGTCCGACGTGCGACGTCTCGGCGAAGGCCGCCGAGTTCATCGACGGCGTCATGCGCCGCTTCGACCTCGGCGACCGCTGGGCGTTCCACGCGCTGCACCAGCCGCACGCGCCGGTATTCGGCATGAGTGACTCGCAACTCCGCGACCTCTACCGCTCGGCGCACCTGATCATCAACCTCCACGGCGGCACGCGCCCGCTCCCCGAGCACTACCAGACCGGGAGGCTGGTCTACGTCGAGACCGACCCGGTCACGCTGCAGATCGAGCTGTACGAGCAGCAGCAGGCGACGATCGACTTCCTCGAGCCGCACGGCGCGTTCTTCACGTTCGGCGAGAACTACGGCATGCCCGGCTGCAAACTGCCCGTGTCGGACCGCTTCGCGTTCAAGCCGACCCGCCAGCCGGTCGTCACCGATTTCTGGGACGGGCTCGGCGTCGCGGCCGGCGACGCGTTTACGACGATCGGCAACTGGGAGCAGAGCTGGCGGGAGGTCGTGTTCCGCGGCGAGACGTACCACTGGAGCAAGCACCGCGAGTTCCTGAAGTTCCTCGACCTGCCAGCGCGGGTCAACCGCGGCACCCGTTTCGAGTTGGCCTTGGGCAGCTACGACGCGGCGGCCGAGCAGCTGCTGCGGGGGCACGGATGGGGCGTGCGGCGGGCGATGGACTTCTCGATGGACGCCGACGCGTACCGGCAATACATCGCCGCCAGCCGCGGCGAGTTCACGGTTGCCAAGGACCAGAACGTGCGGCTGCGAACCGGCTGGTTCAGCGACCGCAGCGCGACGTATTTGGCGGCCGGGCGGCCGGTGGTCACGCAGGACACTGGCTTCGGGGCGGCCTTGGCGACCGGCCGGGGCTTGTTCCCGTTCGCGACGGCCGACGATGTGGTCGCCGCCGTCGAGTCGATCGCCGCCGATTACGCCGGCCATTGCCGGGCCGCCGCGACGATCGCGCGGGAATTCTTCGGTTACGAGGTGGTGCTCCGGGCGCTGCTCCGAGAGGCCGGCGCATAGGTGGCCGGAGATGCTCGCCGGGGTCAGCAGCCGGTCCGGCGGCCCGACCGAGATGGACGACGCATGGAACACGCAGCCGAGCACATGAACTCCCGATCGTGGTGGGAGGACTATTTCGCGAGCCGGTGGGACGCCAACGGCGGCACCGGTCAGACGCGCCATTTCATGGACCGGCTGATCGCTAACCTGCCGGCGGCGGAGACGGCCTACCTCCGATCCGCGCGCGCGAAGCCGCTCGACGTCTTAGACTGGGGTTGCGCCTTCGGGGAAGGCGTCCGACGGCTCGCGGCGGAGTTCCCTCGAGCCCGGGTGGCCGGCCTCGACTTCGCCGCCACTGCCATCGCCGAAGCCCGCCGACGTTACCCGGGCCAGGAGTTCATCCTGGCCGACGGCGCCATCCCGCGCGAGTTCGACGTGGTTCTGACGTCCAATTGCCTCGAGCACTTCGCCGAGCCGCTGGCGGTCATGTCCCAGCACCTCGGCCGGTGCAGGAAGTTGTACCTCGCGCTCGTGCCGTACAACGAGTACCCGCTCTGCCCGTACCACGTCGCTCAGTTCCGCGAGGAATCGTTCCCGGCGCGAGTCGGAGAGTTCACCCGGGTCGAGGTGAAGCCGGTCGACGTGGACCCCGCGGTCTGGCCGGGCCGGCAACTGCTGGCCGTTTACGGCTCGCCCGCCTATCTGGCCGAGCGCCGGGAGGCGGAGCACATGGAGGGGGTACCGCCCGGTGAGCGGGAGAAGTGGGAGAGGTTCTACGCCTCCGTCCCCCTCGTCGAGGAGGACCTGTACCTCAAAGGGTTCGGCGACGAGCTGGTCGAGAAGCTGTCCGCACTGCTGCCCGACGGGGGCACCACGCTGGAGGCAGGGTGCGGAGCCGGCTGGCAGAGCCTTGCCCTCGCGCGCACGGGACGCTTCCGGGTCAGCGTGATGGACTTCGCACCCTCCGCCCTGGATTACGCGCGTCGGCTGTTCGGCCGGGAGGGCGTGGCGGCCCAGTTCATCCAGGAGGACGTGCTGTCCGGCGGCACCGGTGAGTTCGACCTGGTGCTCAACGCCGGCGTGCTGGAGCACTACACGTTTGACCAACAGGTCGAGTTTCTCCGAGCCATGGCCCGCCGCAGCCGCCGTTACGTGCTGGTCCTGGTGCCGAACCGGTTGTGTTACTGGTATTGGCTGTGGCGCGTTCAGAAGGCCGGTCAGGGTGAATGGCCGTACGGCAAGGAAGCGCCGCTCGCGGACCTGTCCGCCGCGTTCGCCGCGGCCGGCCTGCGGTTCGTCGGGCAGGCATTCATGGGGGCGCCGTGGACCGAGAACTTCGTGCAGAGCCTGGCGGGGATCGACCCGGCGCTCCGCGGCCTGATCCTCGACGTACACCGGTCGCCGATCATACCCGATGCCGAAAAGGGCTACCTCTTGGCCGCGCTCGGGTCCGTGGCCGACGGGGCGTCTTTCTCGGCGCCACAGGGGTGGGCGGCGGCGGGCACCGGCGAGTCGGTGGACGCCGCTCAAGCGACGGCGGCCGTAGCGGACGCGCTGGCCCTGCGAGTCGGGGCGGAGGTGGACCTGAGGCAGGCCCGCGCCGACGGTCGGCTCGTACGCGTACACGCCGACGACCTGCGAGCCAGGGACGCCGGGGCCGCCGATCTCCGCCAGAGGCTGGACGTGCTGGACGCCCAGTCGCGGCAGTCGGCAGAGCAGGTCCGGCGGTGCGGCGCGACGAACCAACAGTTGGAGCAACGCGTGGCTGAACTGGCGGCCGCCCGGCAGGCGGCGGAGCGGCAGGCTCGGGACCGCGAGTTGGACCTGCAAAACCAGCTCAACGGGCTGCGACTACAGGCGGAGGCGGCCGACCAGCGGCGCGAGGCGATGCGCGCGGCGCTGTCCCGGGAGCAACGCGCCCGGCACCTGCTCGAAGCCCAAGTTGCGGGGGCCTATCGCGACTTGGTCGGAGGCGTGTCGGAGATCGTCGGCGCCGTCACCCCGCGCGGCGCCACCGTCCTGGTCGTCAGCAAGGGCGACCCGGAACTGCTCCGGCTCCACGGGCGCGTGGCCTGGCATTTCCCCCGCGGCGCCGACGGCGGGTGGGCCGGGTACCACCCCGTTGACGGCCGCGCCGCCATCGAGCACTTGGAGGCCCAGCGCGCGGCAGGCGGAGGCTACTTCCTCCTGCCCACGGCCGCCTTCTGGTGGCTCGAGCATTACGCGGACTTCGCCACCCACCTCGATGCAGAATACACCCGGATTTGGGACGACGAACGGTGCATCATTTACCGGCTTGCGGTCGCCGGCGAGGGCCGCGACGGCGGGTTGAGCGAGTGGGGCCGCCGACTCGTGCGGCGGGTCGGCAGCTTGGTGTCCCCCGTCGGGCGCCGCAACGGCCACCGGCCGGCCGGCACCGGCCGCGGTCGGGCGGCGATGACATCCGCCCGACCCGTCGCCCCCGCGCACGCGCCGGGGCCGGCGACCGCGGCGGTCCCGGCGGGCGAGACCAGCTCGTCCAGGCCGTACGACGTGCTCTGTTTCCCAATCGTGGACTGGGATTACCGCTTCCAGCGGCCGCAGCAGCTGATGTCTCGCGCTGCGGCGGCCGGTCATCGCGTCTTCTACGTCGCCCGCGAATTCCGGCAATCGGGGGACACGTACCACGTCCGCGAGAAGCGGCCGAACGTGCTCGAGATCTCCCTCCGTGGGCCCAAGCGCGACGTGTACCGCGACGCGTTGGACCCGCGGGCCGCGGACGAATTGCTCTTGTCGATCGAGGCCGCCTGCCGCGGCCTATCGATCGAGACGGCCGTGGCAATGGTCCAACTCCCGTTCTGGGGCCCACTGGCGGCTCGGGTGCGGGGCCGCTTCGGGTTCCCGATCGTCTACGACTGCATGGACGACCACGCGGCGTTTTCCACCAACAGCCCGCTGATGGTCGAGCAGGAGGATGACCTCCTGAAGTCTGCCGACCTCGTCGTCGTGTCGGCGGCACCGCTGGCCGAGCGGGTGCGGCCGCTCAACGCCAACGTGCTGCTCGTCCGCAACGCCTGCGACTACGACCACTTCGCCACCGTGGCCCCAGTGACCCGGAAAGTCCGACCCGTCATCGGCTACCACGGCGCAATTTCAGAGTGGTTTGACGCCGACTTGGTGGCCGACCTGGCAGCCCAGCGGCCGGACTGGGACTTCGTGCTCGTCGGCGGGGTGGCCGGGGCGGACGTGAGCCGACTGGCGACGCTGCCGAACGTCGAGATGGCTGGCGAGCAGCCGTACGCGCAGTTGCCAGGGTGGCTGGCGCGGTTCAACGTGGCCATCATCCCGTTCAAGCGCACCCCGCTGACCGAGGCGACCAATCCCGTCAAGGCATACGAGGCTCTGGCCGCCGGCCGGCCGGTCGTGTCCGTGCCGCTGCCGGAGGTGGTGGCGCTGGCCCCGCTGGCCCGGGTCGCCCGCGACGCGGAAGGGTTCGAGCGGGAAATCATTGCAGCCCTTCGGGAGCAGGACCCGGCGGCTGCGGCGCGACGGCGGGGGTTCGCCCGTCGGAACACGTGGCAGGACCGGTACGAGGTCTTGGCCGGGGCCGTCGACAAACTGTTGCCTGCCTCGGCCGCCGCCGCCCCGCCCGGGAACGTCCGCCGGCCCCAGACCGTGGACGCACCGCCGGGTCCGCCCGCGTTTCCGGCCGGCCACGTCGTCGTGTTCGCCTCCGTGCCGTACGACGACATCGGCGGCGGCCAGCGGTCCGCCCAACTCACGCGATCCTTGCTCCGTCGGCGGTACCGCGTCACGTACCTGTACGCCTACCCCAAGATGGACGTAACCACCGGGACGCCGATCCCCAGCGGTGTCGCTCTGCCCGGACTGGACCACCGCCCGGTTCACGATGCGACGCCGGCGGGACTGCTTTCGGCCTGCCGGGAGGACACGACGTTCCTTTTCGAACTGCCGCACCCCACGTTCCTGCCCTTCGCCGAACTGGCTTGGGCGCGAGGCCTGCGGACGGTGTTCGAACTGATCGACGACTGGGAAAGCAGCTTAGGGGCCGCGTGGTTCGACAACGTGATCATGCAGCGGTTCGCCGCCGGGTGCGCCGTGACCGCCGGCACGGCACGCGTGCTGGTCGACAGGTTGCGGCGGGCCGGCGCCACCGACCCCGTGTACCTGCCGAACGCGGCGGACGAAACCGTCTTCGACGCATACAGGCCCTATTCGCGACCGGCCGACTACCCCGACGGATATGCGCGGACGCTACTGTATTTCGGCTCCCTGTACGGCGAGTGGTTCGGGTGGGAGTACGTCCGGGCCGCGGCCGAACGGAACCGTGACGCCGCGATTGTCCTGATCGGGGACGACCCGAGGACCGAGTCGATGCCGCCGAACGTGATCTCCTTGGGGCCGAAGGAGAACGGGGACCTGCCGGCGTACCTTGCCGCGGCTGACGCCGCCATCGTCCCGTTCCGCCCGTGCCCGATCACGGATGCGGTCTCGCCGGTCAAGGTGTTCGAATATTTGTTCCTCTGCAAACGGGTCGTCGCCACGCGGATGCCAGAGCTCGACGGGTACCCGTACGTGCGCCAGGCCGCGACGCCGGCGGAGTTTGCCGCCCTGTGCGCCGACTTGCCCGCCGGCCCCGTCGACACCGACCGCTTCGTCAGCCAGAACTCGTGGAACGCTCGACTGGACGTCTTGGTGGCCCGGCCCCGGCCCGCGCGGCGGTTCAGCTTCGTCGTCCTGATCCACAACAACGGCCCGATCATCGGCCGGTGCCTGCGGACGCTGATCGAGCACATGGGCACGGTGGATGGCGAGATCATCGTGGTGGACAACGCCAGCACCGACGGGGGCGACGCCCTGGTGGCGGCGGAGTTCCCGGGCGTGCGGCTAGTGCGGAACCCGAAAAACGGGTGCAGCACGGGCCGGAATCTCGGGGCGGCGGCGGCCACCGGGGACTGCCTCGTGTTCATCGACAGCGACCAGTGGTTCACGAGTTCCGCCTGGATTTACGAGGCGGACGACGTTCTCCGCAACCATCCGCTCGTCGGTGCTTTGAGCTGGAACGCCGGGTGGTTCGACCCCGGGCTGGACAGCCTGGGCGGTCCGACGGTCGACCACCTGCCCAACCGCGGCCGCGACGCGGCCGTCGAGCGGTACGGGTTCCGCACGGACGTTGCCTACCTGGCAACGAGCGGCATGTTCGTTCCCCGCGCGGTGTGGGAGCGTTGCGACGGGTTCGACCCCGCCTACGACCCGCACGTCTTTGAGGACACGGACCTGAGTTTCCAGGTGCGCAGGCTCGGCCTGTCGATCGCCTACCGGGACCTGACCGGCATTCGCCACCAGCCGCACCAGACGACACGGGCGGGTGACGCGGACGAGCAGTACGTTCGGCTGTTCAAGCGGAACAGCGCGTACTTCAAAAACAAGTGGTCCGACCGCATCGAGTTCTTCACCCCCGCCCCCGGGTAGCGCGAATGGGAAAGGGCGGAATTGCAGCGGATCGGTCGCGTGGATCCGTCTGATGGAAAGGCACCCGTCATGGATTTTCGGTTTAGTCAGTCCGCGGCGGTCGTGAAGCTGCCGGACCAGGCGGCGGCCTTGGCGAACGGCGTCGGCTCGGGCATGATGGACAGTTCCGAATTGTTGCACCTGGCGGCGGCGGCCGCCACCGTCCCGTGGCCCGAAGGAGCGATCGCGGTAGAGATCGGGGCGTATCGGGGGCAGACGACGGCGTTCCTCGCCCGCGTGTTCGAACTGCTGGCGGTGCGGGCACCCGTGCTGAGCATCGACCCGTTCGAGCGGGTTAGCCCAGACCCGCTTAACCCCCAAGGAAATTACGCCGCATTCCTTGAGAGCATCCGCGCGGCCGGCGCCGAGGATCGCTGCCTGCCCTTGACTGCATTCTCGCAGGATGCGGCGGCCGTCGTCCCAGACCGCATCGGGTTGCTAATCGTCGATGGCTCTCACCATTACCCCGTGGTCAGACAGGATCTCGCGCTGTACGCCCCGAAGGTGTTTCCCGGCGGCGTTGTCTTCGTCGACGACTACACCGAGTCTTACCCCGATGTCCTCTTGGCGACGGATGAGTGTCTTGCGCGGGACCGGCAGTTCTCGGTCCTGCCCACGTCGTACTTCGGATTTGCCGACCGGCAGCCGACCCCGAGTGGCGACGGCAGCGCTAGGGCGGGGGTACGAACCCCCAGCGGCTCGGGGAGCGGGGTGTGCGGCCGAACCGGCATCACTTGCCGCGCATGTCGATCTTCGCGATCGACTGCAGGAGTCATTACTCGAGTGGGGGACATATGAAGAAAGGAGTGCCGGCGTGACGCGAGCACAAGTGGGCGGGGCGGCGGACGAGCCACGATCGATGCCCGGGTCGGCCGCGTCGACGGCGGCCGCCGAGCGGTTCGGTTCCTTCCGGACGGCTGATAACCCGCGGTTTTTCGCCGCGGCGCGCCGACTTCTCGTCGTTTCTGGATCACCCGTGCGCGGACCTGTGGTTCGAGTACGCCATCACCTGTAACGACCGCGGCCGAAATGCGCTCAAGATGATCCTGCCACGACTGGACGTGAGCGGGAAGACATACATGGATGTCGGGTGTGCGTACGGCGGGTTTCTCGTCGCGTTCGCCGAACAAGGGGCGGAAGTCTCGGGGATTGACATCGACGACCGCCTGCTCAGCCTGGCCCGCGAGAACCTGCATGACCACGGGCTGAACGCCCCTGTACTACGGCGGGACGCGACGCGCCACGAAGAGATTGCGGAGTTCACCGGTGGGATCGACGTGATCACGTGCAACGACGTGATCGAGCACGTCGAAAGTCCGCCGGCCACCATTCACAACATCGCGCGCATGCTGCGACCGGACGGGCCGCGTTTTTCGAGATCCCGAACCGCTACTTCCCGCGCAACGTTCTCAAGGACGTGCATTACCTGCTGTTCGGCATCACCCTACTCGAATACCCGGACGCCAAGGGGTACTACTCATGCGAGGCCGGGCGAGCCGTACACGGTAGGCCACTACCTTGAACTGGAACGCTATGCCGACCTGTTCGCGGCAGGCCGACATGCAGGTGACGCTGCTCGACGAGGACCACCTTCAGACCTTGGACGTGCAAACGGTGCTGGACGACGTCGCTGAACTACGCGCGCAGCGGAGGCGGGCTTGCAGACAGTGCCGGAGAGTTACCGTCGAAAGTCGCCGATCATCTGGCGCGTCTTGGCGGGAATTGAGTCCGCTCCTCGGAAGACCGCAGCCGAACAACGTGAATTTTTGCGCCGGTACGGCTTAGCCGTCTGGCACGTCTTGGGGCACAAAGCAGAAAGCTCCACTTAATAGGGGCGATGGGCCGCTGGTTAAAAAGAACTCCCATGGATCCCAGGTGGCAGGGGTTTTCAGATCAGGGCGTTCTGCGCCGAGAGCGGGGAAGGTGTGCAATGCCCGTCGGCGTAAACCAACTGAGTGACCGCCTATGAGTGCGCCCCGGTAATGTCGATCGTCGGGACGCGCTCGGAGGGGATCAAGATGGCCCCCGTCGTCCGCGAGCTCGAGCGCGCACGGAGGAGTTTGACCATACGCTGGTGGCTACCGGCCAGCACCGCGACATGCTCGGCCAGGTGCTGTCGGCGTTCGGGCTGCGGCCGGCGATCGACCTCGGGCTGATGCAGCACGACCAAAGCCTGGCGGGATTCGCGTCGCGGGCCCTGGCGGCCGTGTCCGACCTGCTGGCCGAGCACAAACCCGACGCCGTGCTGCTCGCAGGGGGACACGACCACGGTGATGAGCGCGCGCTGGCCGCCTTCTACAACCGGGTGACCGTCGGGCACGTGGAGGCGGGGCTGCGGTCGTTCGACCGGGCCAACCCGTTTCCCGAAGAGGTGAACCGGCGGGTGGCCGGTTGCGTCGCGGACCTGCACTTCGCGCCGACCGAGCGGGCCCGGCAGAACCTGTTGCGCGAGGGCGTGCCCGTCAACGCGATCTTCGTAACCGGCAACACGATCGTCGATGCGCTGCGGTCGCTGCCGTTGGAGGGGCAATTCGACGACCGGCGGCTGGACGCGGTTGGTTTCGACGCCGGGCGCCGAGTGCTGCTGGTCACGGCCCACCGACGTGAGAACCTCGGTCCGCCGCTCCGTGCGATCTGTTCGGCGGCTCAAAGCCATCGTCGACCGGTTTGCGGACGTGGAAATCGTCTACCCGGTCCACCCGAACCCTAACGTGCGGGCGGTCGTGGGCGACGCGGCGCTGGGCGGGATCGGGCGGGTTCACCTCGTCGACCCGACCTCGTACTACGACATGCTCCGCCTGATCGGCCGCTGCCACCTGATCCTGACCGACTCCGGCGGCGTGCAGGAGGAGGCGCCGTCGTTCCACAAGCCGGTGCTGATCCTCCGGGAAGTGACCGAGCGCCCGGAGGTGGTGGAGGCCGGCGCGGGGCAGATCGTCGGAACCGACCTGGACCGATCGTGTCCGCGACCGCGGCGTTATTGACGGACGACGACGCGTACCGGCGGATGGCCGCCGCCCCGAACCCGTTCGGCGACGGCCGGGCGGCCGCGCGGATCGCGGACGTCTTGGCGGCCCGACTGCGGCCCGCGTGAGCGAGCATGGCGCGATGGCCGACACGCTCGTCATCGCCGGGTCCCTCGCCCAGCGGCCCGGCCGCGGCGGCCACGCGTGGGTGTTCCTTCCAGTACCTGCTCGGGTTCCGCCGGCTCGGGTGGGACGTGCTGTTCCTCGACGAGTTGGCGCTGACCAGTGCGCCCGACGAGGCGGGAAGCCCTGCTCGTTTGCCCGGTCGTGGAACCTGCGGTACCTGCGCGACGTGATGCACCGATTTGGGCTGGACACGTCGTTCTCCCTCGCCTGCGGCGACGAGACGATCGGCGTCCCCCGCCCGGAGGTACTGGAGCGGGTGCGGCGGTCGGCCGTTCTGCTCAACGTGATGGGGTTCCTGGCCGACCCGGAAATCCGCGCGGCCGCCGCGCGCCCGTGTTCCTCGACATCGACCCCGGGTTCGGCCAGATGTGGCGGGAACTCGGCCTCGCCGACATCTTCGCCGGGCATGATCGTTTCGTGACCGTCGGCGCGAACGTCGGGCGGCCGGGGTGCGAGGTGCCGACCTGCGGGCTGGAATGGATAACGACGGCGCCGCCAGTCGTGCTGGATCAGTGGCCCGCCGCGCCGCCGGACGCCGGGCGCGGCGGCGCGTTCACGAGCGTCGCGAGTTGGCGCGGACCGTTCGGCCCGATCGAGTACGGCGGCCGCACCTACGGCCTGCGGGCGCACGAGTTCCGCAAGTTCTTCGACGTGCCGGCGCGGACGCGGCTGCCGTTCGAGGTGGCGCTCGACATCGACGCGGCCGACGCGAAGGACGTCGCCGCCCTCGACACGAACGGGTGGCGGCGGGCCGACCCGGCCGCCGCCGCGGGCGACGTTGATCGGTACCGGCGGTACATCGCTGCATCCCGCGCGGAGTTCATGGTGGCGAAGAACCTCTACGTCCGGACCCGCGGCGGGTGGTTCAGCGACCGCAGCGCGTGCTACCTCGCCAGCGGCCGTCCGGTGCTCGCGCAGGACACCGGGCTCGCGGACCACTACCCGCTCGGCGCGGGCCTGCTCACGTTCTCCTCCCCCGCCGAGGCGGCCGACGCGGCGCGGGAGATCGACGCAGACTACGACCGCCACTGCCGCGCCGCCCGTGCGGTGGCGGAGGAACATTTTGATTCGGACAAAGTGCTGGGCCGCCTGCTCAAGACGTGGGGTGTCGCGTGATCCTCAGGCCGTCCGGGTGCCCCCTACTGCCGCGTTCCCGCCGGCCGGAGCAGTTCGGCCGGCGGCTCGTCCGCGGCGGCGACGCGCCTGCCGTCGATTCCATCGCGGACGTCGATCCGCAGGAACGCGCACGCGGTGGCGAACGTGTCCTCGACGCGGACCGCGCCGACCGGCGCGAGCGTCAGGTCGTAGTCGCGGCGGATGCCGGGGCCGGCGATGATCCACGGCACGAACCGGCTCGTCGGTTCGCCCGGCCCGTGCGCGCGGCCGGCGCCGCCGTGGTCGGACGTGAAGACGATCAGCGTCGAGTCACGGAGGTCGAGGTCGTCCAGCGCCGCGAGCAGCGCGCCGAGCGCGGCGTCCGTCCGCTCGATCGCCGCGACCTGCTCGCGCGAGCCCCAGCCGTGCGAGTGTCCGGCCGTGTCGGGGCCGGGGAACTGCACGAGGAGCAGGTCGGGCCGGTGCTTGCGCAGGATCGCGCACGCGCGGCGGGCGACCTCCGCGTCGGCCACCGGCTCCTCCATCGGCTGGAAGCGCCAGTCGAGCGACTCCGGCGGCGTCAGCGCGACGAACTTCGTCTTGCCGACCGCCAGCGCGGTCGTACGCCCGGCGCGCTTGGCGAGCGTGAAGAGCGTCGGCACCGCGGCGTACGCCCCCTCGATGTGGCCGTTCCACGTAACGCCGTGCCGCTCCGGCGTCACCCCCGTGACCATGCTGACGTGGGCCGGGAGCGTGTAGCATTCGGGGACGGTGGTGGCCCAGAACGTGTACGAGCCGCGGTCGAGGAGCGAGCGGGCGTGCGGCATGTGGGCGCGGAGCAGCAGGTCGGGCCGGAGCCCGTCCACCGTGACGATCAGCACGCGCGGCCGCTGCGGTTGCGCGGCCGCGACCCGACCACCGGCGCCCGGCTTCCCGGCCGGCGCCGGGGCCGCCGTCGCCAGCGCGATCGTCAGGAGCAACAGTACTGGCGTGAGGTGGCGGCGGGCCGTCATCGGCGCTCCGGGAGGTCGACGGTCATCGGGCGCTCGTGTGCACCGTGCGCGCCGAGTGTATGGCTTGGCTGGACGGACGGCAGCGGCGGAAACGGGAGCACGTCACGATGAACGACACGCCTGTG
>JAUJNJ010000061.1:0-9775 GCA_030448225.1 Phycisphaerae bacterium | reverse complement strand
GGACGGACGGCAGCGGCGGAAACGGGAGCACGTCACGATGAACGACACGCCTGTGAGGCGACTGAACTGGGGGTGCGGCGCGTCGGGAGAACCCGGGTGGATCAACTCCGACCAGAAGGAGGGGCCCGGGATCGACCTGCCGTGCGACATCCGCGACGGCCTGCCGCTCGCCGACGACAGCGTCGACTATGCGGTGAGCATCCACGCGATGCCGGAGGTCCCCTACGACGGCCTCGTGCCCGTCCTGCGCGAGCTCCGCCGCGTGATCAAGCCGGGCGGCGTGCTCCGCCTCGCGTTGCCGGACCTCATCAAGGGCGTCGAGGCGTACAATCGCGGCGACCGGGGGTACTTCCTTATCCCCGATGGCGACGCGGCGAGCCTCGGGGCGAAACTCGTCACGCAGCTCGTGTGGTACGGGTACGTCCGCACCCCGTTCACCGCGGAGTTCGCGGAGGAACTGCTGCGAAAGGCGGGGTTCGCGCGGGTGACGCATTGCGCGTACCGGCAGACCGCCAGCCGGTTCCCCGAGATTACGGGCCTAGACAACCGCGAGAACGAGAGCCTGTTCGTCGAGGGGACGAAGTAGCGCGCCGGGCCGGACGTGAGGAATCACCAGGAGCGGGACGAATGGCGGACACTTTGACAACGGCGCCGACAACAGTCACACGACTGAACTGGGGCTGCGGCGGGCGCGGCGAGCCGGGGTGGATCAACTCCGACCGCAAGACCGGGCGCGGCATCGACCTGCCGTGCGACATCCGCGGCGGACTGCCGCTCGCGGACGAGAGCGTGGATTACGCCGTCAGCGTCCACGCGCTGCAGGAGGTCCCGATCCCCGAGATCGTCCCGGTTCTCCGCGAACTCCGCCGCGTCCTGCGGCCCGGCGGCGTGCTGCGGCTCTGCCTGCCGGACCTCGACAAGGGCATCGCGGCCTACCTGCGCGGCGACACGCGCCACTTCCTGATCCCGGACGACGACGCGTCGAGCCTCGGCGGCAAGTTCGTCGCGCACATGCTCTGGTACGGCCACTCGCGCACGCTGTTCACGGCGGACTTCGCGGTCGAACTGCTGCTCCGCGCCGGCTTCGCGCGGGCGGCGCCGCAGGCTTTCCGGGAAACGGGCAGCGCGTTCGCGGGCATCACGGAACTCGACAACCGCGAGCACGAGTCGCTGTTCGTCGAGGCGACGAAGTAACGGGCGAACTCAAGCAGGTAGGTCGATGGCCGTGTTAATTGTGGCGGGCGCGCTGGCGAACAAGCCGAACAACGGCGGCGAGGCCTGGGTGCGCCTCAGCTGGGTGTTGGGCCTGCGGCGACTGGGGCACGAGGTCCACTTCGTCGAACAGATTGACCGCGCCGCCTGCACCGACGCCCACGGCCGCCCCGCCGCGTTCGCCGAGAGTGTCAACCGCCGTTATTTCGATGATGTCGTCGCGCGCTTCGGCATCGACCGGACCGCCGCGTTGTTGTGCGGCAACGGCTACGACCCGAGCGACCGGGGCGCGGTGCCGCCCCGACTGCGTGAAGTCGCCCGCGCCGCCGACGCGGTGATCAACATCAGCGGGCACCTGCGCGTGCCGTCGCTGCTGGAACCGGTCCCGCGCCGCGTCTACGTCGACATCGACCCCGGCTTCACGCAGATCGGGCACGCCCAGGGGGCGGACCTCGGGCTCGCACGGCACAACGAGCACTACACGATCGGCTGGAACATCGGCACGCCCGGCTGCCCGATTCCGACCGGCGGCTTTCGCTGGCGGCGCCTCCGCCCCCCGGTTGTGCTGGAACACTGGCCGGTGACCCGGCCGCCGCCGCCGAGCGAGGGGCAGCCCGTGAGATTCACCACCGTTGCCAGTTGGCGGCCGCCCTACGGATCGCTCGAATGGGACGGCGTCACCTACGGCTTGAAGCTGCACGAGCTCCGGAAGCTGATCGCGCTCCCCCGCCGCTCCCGGCAAACGTTCGAGCTCGCGCTGCACATCTACCCCGCCGACGAGCGCGACCGCGCCGCGTTGATCGAACACGGCTGGCGCGTCGTCGCGCCCGGCGCCGCGGCGGCGGATCCGCACGCATTCCGACAGTACGTCCGCAACTCCGGCGCCGAGTTCTCCGCCGCGCAGGGCGTCTACGTCCACACGCACTGCGGCTGGTTCAGCGACCGCACCGCCGCCTACCTTGCCAGCGGACGGCCGGCGCTCGTGCAGGACACCGGGCTGGCGGAGAGCGGGCTGCCTACAGGTGGAGGATTGGTACCGTTCCGAACGCCCGAGGAAGCCGCCGACGGGGCCGACCGCATCGCCGCCGACTACGCGTCGCACTGCGCGGCCGCGCGGGAGATCGCCAATGCGCATTTCGACTCCGACCGGGTCCTGGCACAACTGCTGAAGGAGATCGGCGTCGACGGCTGACCCGCACATGCCCCGCAAGGCCACCATCCTCTTCTGCGGCATGATCGCGCGATCCGCACCAGGGCGGGGCGACGTGGGCCGTTCTACAGTACGTGCTCGGCCTGCGCCGCCTCGGCCACGAGGTGCACGTCGTGGACCCGGTGCCGCCCGACCGACTGCGGCCACTCGGCGTTGCGTTCGAGGCGTCGGCGAACGCCGCGTACTTTCGTGATGTCGTTCGCGACTTTGGCCTCGACAATTCCGCATCGATGCTGCTGGCCGGGACGACGGAGAGCATCGGCGCGTCGCACGAGCAGTTGCGGCGGTTTGCCGCGCGGTGCGACATGCTGATCAACGTCTCGGGCCTGCTGACCGACCCGGCACTGTTCGACCCGATCCCCACGCGTGTTTACCTCGACCTCGACCCGGCCTTCGTCCAGATGTGGCACGCGTACGACGGGATCGACATGCGTTTCGGCGGCCACACGCACTTCGTCACCGTCGGACGCGAGATCGGCCACCCCGGGTGTGACGTGCCGACCTGCGGCCTCGACTGGCGGCCGACGTGGCAGCCGATCGTGCTCGAACATTGGCCGCGGGCAGACGCCCCGCCCGCGCTCGACGCGTGGACCACGGTGGGCAATTGGCGCGGCTACGGATCGGTGTGGCACGACGGAGTTCGATACGGGCAAAAGGCCCATTCGATGCGGCCGTTCTTCCCGCTGCCGACGCTCACCTCCGAGCGATTTGCGCCCGCACTGGCGGTCCATCCGGACGAGCGCGCGGACCTCGACGCGCTGCGGTCGAACCGGTGGGAGTTGCTCGACCCGGCCGTCGTTGCGGCCTCGCCCGCGGACGACGCTTCGTTCGTCCGCGACTCGCGGGGGGAGTTCACCGTCGCCAAGAGCGGGTACGTCCTGTCGCGGTGCGGGTGGTTCAGCGATCGCAGCGTCTGCTACCTGGCGAGCGGTCGACCAGTCATTGCCCAGGAGACGGGCTTCGGGCCCTCGCTCCCGCTCGGCGAGGGGCTGTTCGCGTTCACGACGTTGGCCGACGCGGCCGCCGCGCTCGATGCGGTCCGCACGGATTACGGCCGGAGCGCTCGCGCGGCGCGGGCGATCGCGCACGAAGTGTTCGATTCTGATCGGGTTCTGCCCCGGTTGCTCCAAAGCGTAGGAATCGAGTGACGGCCCCTGCAGGGTGGCGGCCGCAACCACAATGCGACATTCGACCGACGAACTGCGCGGATGGCTCGAGGCGGCGCTGGCGGAGGAGGCCGGTGTGCGTCGTCCGATCGCGGCGATGGAGCGGCGGGCCGGCGCCTACGGGTCGACTTGGCAGACGGAGGACCTCGACGTCACGTTCGACGACGGCGGCCGGCTCGCGCTCGTCATGAAAGACCTGTCGCCCGCGGGGGCGCTGGAGGCGGCGCGCGGGGTGAGGCCCCAATTTCTCATCGATCCGGCGCGGGAAATCGAGGTTTATCGGCGCATCCTTCGACCCGCCGCGCAGGGTACACCCCGCTTCTACGGCGGCCTCGCCGACGCCGCCTCAGGACGCTACCTACTCGCGCTCGAGCGGATCGCCGGGACGCCGATCTGGCAGATCGGCGACTTCGACACCTGGTGCGCGGCGGCCGCTTGGCTGGCGCGGTTGCACCGAGGTTGCACGGGACGGGCCTGGGCGCAGTCGGGCGCGTCGCGGCTCCTTCGCTATAACGCCGAGTACTACGGCCGCTGGGCGGAACCGGCGATCCGCAACGTCCGGGTGCGCCAGCCGCGCCGCACGGCGGAACCGGTCGCCGCGTTCGAGCGGCTTGCGGCAGAGTACGCGACCGTGGTAGGGGAACTCGTGGCGCTGCCCCACGCGTTCATCCACGGCGAGTTCCAGGCGTCCAACGTGCTGGTCGAAGACCGCGGCGGAACCCCGGCGATCCGCCCGCTCGACTGGGAGATGGCGGCGCTGGGGCCCGCGATGATGGATCTGGCCGACCTCTCAGCCGGCTGGCCCGAGCCGCAGCGGGCCGCGTTGGCGGCGACCTACGCGCGCGGGGCGGGAGTGTCGGATTTTCGCGCAATGGCACGCGCGCTCAACCTCTGCCGCCTTCATCGCGCCGTACAGTGGCTCGGTTGGGCGCCGCCCGAGTGGCGACCGCCGGCCGAACACGCCCACGACTGGCTGGCCGAGGCGTTCGACGTCGCGCGGGAGGTCGGACTATGAGCTTAGCGCCCCCCTGTCGACTGCTGATCGTCAACGCCGACGACTTCGGCCTGAGCGCCGCCGTCAACCGCGGCATCATCCGCGCGCACGAGAGCGGGATCGTCACCAGTGCCAGCCTCATGGTGCGCCAACCCGGGGCGGCCGAGGCGGCGCGCTACGCGCGATCGAGCCCTCGCCTCGGCGTCGGGCTCCACCTGGACCTGGGCGAGTGGGTGTTCGAGGGCGACGCGTGGAGACAGCGGTACGCGGTCGTCGCCGACCTTGCCGATCCGGTTGCCGTGGAACGCGAGGTCCGGCATCAGTACGAAGCGTTCGTCGCCCTCGTCGGCCGGCCGCCGACGCACGTGGAGTCTCACCAGCACGTTCACCAGACCGAGAACCCGCTCGTTCGGTGGTTCGGCGTCTGGCCGACCGCCTGCGACTCACGGCTCGCGGGCTTTCGCCACACGTCCGGCACTGCGGGGCGTTCTACGGCCAGGATGGACGCGGGAGACCGTACCCCGAGGGCACCTCCGTTGCTACGCTAGTTCGCTTGATCAGAAATCTTCCCCCGGGCATTACCGAGATCGGCTGCCACCCGGGTAACGAGCCGATCGACGGCTCGTGCTACGCGGACGAGCGTGCGCGGGAAGTCCTCACTCTCTGCGATCCCTTGGTTCAGGCCACCATCGACGACGTCGACGTGCAACTGGTGACGTTCGAAACCGCTCGTCGTTAAGGAATCCTTCTTCTTCCGAGAAGTCGAACAGCGACTTCCGCGGCACTTTACAACTAGAAACCCCGCTGCATCGGCCGGAGTGCCACCGCAAGGTAATGTGGGGCGACCCCTGGTGTTCCTCAACGACCCCACGAACTTCTATGCCCCCCGGCTGAAGACGAAGATCGCTGGCTCGCTCCGAGTTCCCCGGGGTGGCCGCCCTCCCTTTCGTCGCCCCGCCGCTCCGTCGCTCGCGCGCCGCGCGCAGCCCCGCCCGGATCTCGTCGACCTGGCCGTCGCCGAACCCGATCTCCGCCAGGCCGAAGTCCTCCAGCGACGCCGACAGCTCGCCGGTCGTCCGCTGCAGCTCGGCCAGATCCGACGCCGCCAGCCCGGCCGTGCGGTTGTCGGCCAGCGCGAACGCGCGGGCCTCGTCGCCGGTCGTCGTAGGCGTAGCGGGTGTCGGTGGCGTCCGTCCACGTGCGGGCCAGTCGACCGGTCGCCGCCTCGTAGGCGTGGTTGACCGTCCCATCCGGAGACGCGACCTGCGTCGTGCGGCCGTCGAGGTCGTAGGCGTGGCGCGTCGTGCCGCGGGCGTCGGTCGTGCTCCCGAGCCGGCCGGGGGCGTCGTAGCCGTAGGCGATCGTCTCGGCGGCCGTGCCGGCGCCCCTCGGCGTAGGATGCCAGCGACGGGTACAGCCGCGTCTGCGCGCCCGGCCCAGGCCGATGCGGCCGGCCGCCGGCAAGCGTACGTCGTCATCGTAGACGGTCTCGGCCACCTGGCCCTTGAAGTCGACGTGCAGCTTCGGCCGGCCGAGCGCGTCGTAGGTGAAGCAGCTCGGTCTGGCCCATCGGCAACGTGCGCGCATCTCGCGGCGGCCGAACGCGTCGTAGGTGGCCGTCGTCTCGCGCCCCGGGCGTCGCGGCGCACCAGGAGGTCGCCGAACTTGTTGTACTCGTACTCGTACCGCGGCCGGACGAGGTCGGCCGTCGCGTCCTCCGGGTCGTCCACGGCCGGCTGCACCACCGCCGTCAGGCGACCGGCGACGTCGTACTCGAAGTTCGTCGTCCGCCCGAAGTTGGTCCGTCTCGGCAATTTTGCGGCCCAGCGTCGTAGCCGGTCGAGACGAACGTTTCGTCGTCGAACGTGGTCTTTAAAATCGCCCGGCCCAAGACGTCGTACGTCGTGTGGGTCTCCCGGTCCAAGCGCGTCGCGAACGGTCGTCTGGCGGCCGAGGCCGTCGTAGAAGAACTTCGTCTCGTTCGACAGCGCGTCGGTGACGACGCTCCGCCGGCCCATGGTGTCATAGGTGTAGCGCGTCGTTTGGTTGTCTGCCCCCTTGCTCGACTCCACGCGGCCGGTCACGTCGTAGACGGTAGACGAGGAGGAGTAGACCGCCCCCGCCGACACCAACGTGCTGCTCGACACGCCATCGGCCGTGGTGACGTCGATGATGACGTCGCCCACTCGCTCGCTCGCGACGGCCCGGCCCGACGCGTCGTAGATCGTGCGGCTGCCGTTGGTCGGCTGGCCCGGCACGTGTCGGTCGGCGGCCATCAGCGCCCGCCCGGCCGCGTCATAGACGGTCCGGCTCACAGTACCGTCGGGATGGAGCGTCTGCACCAGCCGGCCCGCGGCGTCGAAGAACGACTGCGTCACGTTTCCCAAGGGATCGGCCGAATGCGTCGCACGCCCCCTCGGCGTCGTACGTCGTCGACGTGCTGCGGGCCTCGGGCGTGCCGGCGGCGTGCGTCGTCTTCTTCAACTGGCCCAGCGCGTCGTACTCGTTCTCGGTCACGACGCCGCGCGCATCGATCGTCTGGAAGACCTGCCCGTCCTCGTTGTAGACCATGCGCGCGTCACGTTCTGCTCGGGGTCGACCGACTTGACCAGCCGGTTCTGACGGTCGTACTCGTTGGTCGTGGTCGCGAACGCCACCCACGCGCGCAGCGTTCCTCGTCCACTGCGTCGAGGTGAGCACGTTGCCGTTGGCGTCGTAGGTGGACGTGCTCTTCTGCAGCACCGCGCGCGGCGGCGTCCTCGATGACTCGATTGCCCGGCCCGACGCGTCGAGCACCGTGACACTCGTCACGTGCGGCGACGCAACCCCGGCCGCGTCGATGTTCCACTGCGTGGTGCGCGTCGGCTGGCCGCGGTCGTAGGCGTCGAAGGTGCCCTTCGACAGAGTTGCCCGCCGCGTCGCGGGCGGTCGTCTCGATCAGGCGGCCGCTGACGGGGTCGTAGCTGTTGAGCGTCTCGACGCCGCTCAGGTCGACCATGCGCCGCAGCGCGTGCTCGCCGCTGGCGGTGTCGGCGTACTCGTACGTCGTCACCAACTCCGGCTTGTCCGCCGCCGGCTTGTACCGCTCGGACGTGCGGAAGCCCTTGGCGTCGTACTCGTAGTTCTTCGTCAGCGCGAGCGGCGTGCCGTAGGCGGTCGTCTCGCTCGTGACGCGGTTCTCCGTGTCGTAGGTGAAGTGGGTCTGCTCGCCGACGGCGTTGGTGGAGAGCAGCGTTGCCGCGGGCGTCGTAGTCGAAGACGCTCTGCTGCCCGAGCCGGTCGGTCACGACCTCGCGGCGGCTGGCCGATCTGGTGGCCGTACTCGACCCGCTTGCCGAACGCGTCGATCGTCGCGATGAGCCGCCCGGCGGCATCGTACTCGTTGACGATCGGCGTCTTGCCGGACGGGCTGGTGACCGACGTGAGGCGGTGGGTCGAGGCGCCGCCGCTGCGGGCGTAGTTGTAGTACGTCGTGGCGTATTTGGCCGGCGTCGTCGCGGAGATCGCGGCTTCCACGAGCCGCTTCACGCTCGTGAGGTCGCCGCCCGAGTCGTAGCCGTACTCGAGCACGGCCTCGCCGGCCGGATTGGCCGGCGTGATGTCGAGCACGCGCTCGATCCGCCCGGCGCTGCGTCGCGGACGAACTTGATCTCCCGCCCGTCCGAGTGCTTGATGCCGTCGGCCGTCACGTCGACCTGGTTGCCGTTGGGGTCGATGATCTTGCTGACCGTCGCGTCCTGGTAGTACGTCTCCTTCACGTCGGAATAGATGCCGTTGGGCAGGCCGTCGGTGTCGTAGAGCGTGCTCTCGCGGCCCTCGGTCTCCTCGCGGCTGGGTCTTGTCGATGACGACCCTCGTGCCGTCCTCGAGGGTCATGACGTAGCCGGGAAGTCGTACTTTACTCTTCAGGTCGGAGATGGCGAAGCCGCCCTCGCCGACGATGTCGCCGACGACGTAGCCGATGTGGTCCCAGTACTCGAACCCGAGCGTCGAGTTGTACTCGATGAGGTCCGGGCCGTTGACCGCCAGCGTGACGTTCACGCCCGGCTCGGCCTCGAAGCCCGCCCGGCTCATGCCGAGACCGGCGTAGCGTTCGGCGTAGGTGAAGCGCGTCCGGCGGCCGTCCGGGAGCGTGAGGAACACGTCGCGCGACGGGTCGCGCCCCCTCGTACTGGTCGCTCTCGCTCTGCACCGGCCCCGCTGCGGACCGACACGTACGTGTTGTCGTCGAAATCCGGGTCGTTCATGTCCATCGGGAACCACGAACGCTCCTCCCGTCCTTCCTTCAGGTTGATGTCGAGGCCCATCGTCCAGCCGTGGCCGAAGTCCTTGGACTCGGCGGCGTTGAAGCCAATCGTAGTTGCACATCAGCTCGATCGGGATTCCCGACAGCGGGATGCTCAGGTCGACCTCGCCGAACTTGTAGTTCCCGACCTTCATCTCGCCGACAACGTGCTGAACGTTTGCTCGGCCGTGGCCATGTTGCCGCCGGCGTCGTAGGCGACGAGGCGCGGCGTGTACGCGTTCTGCAGGAGCGTGGGGTCGAGCGTGCCGAGGCGCTCGCCCGGAGTCGGCCGCCGCGCCGTCGAAGCGGCCGGTGGAGATTGATGTGAAGGAGCCGCCCTCGAGGCGCCACGAACAACTCGTAGGCGACGGCCGCGTCCTCGGGGTCGTCGATGACGCCGCGAACCTCGGTCGGGGCGGTCAGGGTGGCGCCCGCTCGTCGGCGTGGCGAGCGAGGCCCGCACGGAGAGGTCGGCCGGGTCGAACACGCGCACGGTCGTCGTCGCGACGCCGGCGTGCCCGGCAGCCGTCGGTCGCCGTCGCCTCGGCCACGATCAGGCCGGCCGCGTCGAGCCGCACGGTGGCGTAGCCGTCGGCGTCGAGCGCGACGAGTTGGCCGTCCACCTTGAGCGAAGACCGGCCACCCGCACGTCGTCGGTGGCCGTCGCGAACCGCGCCGAGCCGCCGCGGGCGACGGCCGCGGTGTCGACGTCGACGCGGACGACCGGCAGCCTCGTCCGGGGCGACCGTCAGGCAGATCGTCTGCACGTCGCTCGCCCCGAGCCCGTCGCGGGCGGTGAACGTCGCGGTGACGACGCTCTCACCCGACCGCCGGCGCGGTGCCGCTGATCCGGCCGGTGATCGGGTCGACGGTCAGCCAAGGCGCGGTCGGCGCGTCGAGCGTGTACG
>JAUJNJ010000060.1 GCA_030448225.1 Phycisphaerae bacterium | reverse complement strand
GGGGGGGTGGGGGGTGACCAGCTTTTGTGTGGGTGGGGGGGGGTGGGGGGGGGCGGGCCCGTGCATTCGGGGGGGGTCTGGAGGGGGGGCCCCCTTGTCCCCCCCCCCGCGCCAACCCGCCCGCGGGGGCCGGGGCGGGGGGGGGGGGGGGCGGGAGGCGCGGCCGGGGGTGGGGCCGGCGGGGGCAAGCTTGCGCGCGACTTGCGCGATCACGCGGCGGTCGACTTTCGGGGGCGGGGTCTTCATCGAGCGGGCGAGCAGCGACGGGCAGAGCAGGAACGTTAGCGGGCTCTCCACCGGCGAGTCCCCCGCCGCCTTCGACGCCTCGGCCAACAGCTTCAACTGCCGCAGTTCGCCCTGCCGCAGCGGGGTGGATTTCATGACCTCTTTCACGAGCTTCGCCGGGTGCGCCAGCGACCGCGGCCGCACGACGCGCGTCCGCCGGTTGCTGATGACGGCCAGCAGCAGCACCAGCGCGATCACCGCGGCGATGGCGGCGAGGAACTTGCCGGCGTTGGCGTCGGCGCCGCCGCCGTTGACGTTGTCGGAGATGCTGCGGAACACGTCCTCCTGCGTCGGCTGGGCAGTAGAAGGCAATGCAAAGATCAGAACGCAGAACGCAAAACCCAAGGCGGGGAGCGCCGAGCAGAGCACCGAGAACGCGGTGCGAAGGACCGTCCTAGCCCCGCCGCGGCGCGGCCGTGGCGCCGCGTTCGCCGTCCGTCGTTCTGCACTCTGCATTCTGCGATGTGCGTTCATCATCATCCCGCCTTCTGTTGCGGCGCCGCGCTGGTCTTACGCGCCTGCGCCATCTCCGCGACGTTGCGCAGCACGCCCAGCGCGTAGCGGCGGACGCGGAGGTTCTGGTCTTCCCGCGCCAGGCGGCCGACCTCGCCCAGCAGTTGCCACCAGCCGATCTGGCGCAGCGTCCACAGTGCGGAGATCCGGTGCTCGGAGCGCGCGTCCTGCAGCATGTTCTGGAGTTGCCCCGCGGCGGTGCCGACCTTCAGGCGGTGCAGCGCCTTGATCGCGTTGGCCCGCTCGCGGCTGTTGGCCGCCCGCGCCCGCTGCGCCAGGAACGGCACGAACTGCACGTTGCGCGTCTCCTCCAGCACCTCGATCGTGTTGGCCCGCACGCGGGCGTCGGTGTCGTGCAGCAGGCGGTCGACGAGCACGCCGGTGTCCATGTTCGGCAGCGCGCCGACGACCGAGACGGCCTTGCTGCGCAGCTTCGGGTTCTCGTCGGTGCAGAGACGGGTCAGCTCGTCCCGCAACTGCTCGGCGAGTCCGAGCTCGGCGACGATCTGCATCGCCTTGATGCGGTCCTCGAACGTGCCGGTCGACAGGCGGCGCGACAGCCGGCCGGCGGCGTCGGGCAGGATCTTCAGCATCGCGCGGCCGGCCTGGCGGCGGGTGGCCTCGGGGAGGCGGTCGAACCGCTGCCAGAACCCGTCGAACCCGGCCCGGCCGATCGCCCGGCCGATCACGCGGCGGACCGAGTCGGGGGCGGCGGTCATTTGCTGGAGCAGCATCGACTCGAAGTCCTGCGGCCGCCGGCGGACGATCTCGCGGGCGGCGAGGCGGGCGAGGCGCTCGTCGGGGTCGGTCAGGAAGTTCTGGATGAGCTGCGTCGACGCGCCGCGCTTGCGCCGCATCGCGATCCGCAGCAGGCGCAGCCGGGCCGGGACGCTCGCGTGCGCGTGGAGGCGCAGGCGGTCGAGGCGCTCGTCCTGCGCCGCGTCGTGCAGGCCGCAGGCGGCGACCCATTCGCCGACGCGGGCGGCGTCGTCGGGCGAGCGGCGCTCGACGTCGTGCGCCAGCTCGTCGTCGCCGAGCCACGCGCCGCGCGTCACCCCGTGCATGCAGAGCTGGAGCTGGTGGTCCTTGAGCCAGTGCGTCTTGCGGAGGAGCCCGTCGAGCACCGGCGCCTCATCGACGTGCGCGAACGCGACGCCGAAGTGCGAGCGGAGGTGGCCGTGGGTGGCGCCGAGCAGGAACGCGTCGACGTGCTCGCTGCCCGGGGGCTGCTGGAGGCGGCGGACCATCGGGCTCTGGCCGGCGTGCTTGAGCGTCTGGAGGATCGCCAGCGTCTTGCTGCCGGGCCAGTCGCACAGCAGCAGCGCGGCGCGGAGCAGGTCGGCCCCGTGGCGGCCGCGGTGGACGTCCATCGCCCGCGCGACGGCGGCCTCGATCTCCGGCCGCTGGTCGACGATCGCGTCGTACAGCGGGTTGAGCGACCGCGGCGCCGCCGCGTGGGTCGCTTCTTCCACCCCCAACTCCACCCCACTCTGCCCCGCTCCCCCGACTGGAAGGTCATCCACCCCCGTCGCTGACCGCGCAGTTCTCCGACAGCACGTACTCCCCCCACTTCTGCCCCCGCTCCCCCAACTGGAGTCGGCGCGTCTCGATCGCGATCCAGCGGGCGAGCGCCACCATCGCCTCGACGGCGGCCTTGGAGAGGTCGTCTTCGGCGCTGTGCAGGTTCTCCGACAGCACGTACGCGAGCTTCCCCTGCCGGCCGAGCGCGATGAGCCGCATCGCGCCGAGCCGCAGGGCCGGGTCGTCGCTCCGCCCGCACTCGCGCAGCGCGTGGTAGAGCGGGCGGATGTTCTGAAGGACGAGGAGTTGGAGCGATTCCGGCAGGTCGCCGTACAGGCCGATCACGCCGCTCAGGCCGCGGAGGGTGTTGCGGCGGAGCAGGGCGTTGAGGGCAACCCGCTGCTCGCGTTCGATGCCGAGGCGCAGCGCCTCGAGCAGGACGACGTCGGCCGCCTCGTTCTTCGATCGGACCAGGACCTCGACGAGACGAACGATCATCCTTCAAGTTATCGGACGCTCCGGGGCCGGTGCTTGAACCGATCCCGGGAGGGCGCACGGGCCCCGTCGAGGGGCAACATGGCACCGACCTTGCTTCTCTAACATCTTACGAGGCGCAGTCGGGTGCCCGTGGCGCCGAGCACGCCGTTTCGCGGCCGGCCCGCAGGGCCGAGGAAGCCGCCGCCCGGTCGCACTCGCGGTGGCCGATCTTTGTCGCGTCACCCTCGGGTGGAGCGTCAGAACCTTCCCCGGTCTCGGCGGGCAAGCCCGCCGGCTAAATGGGGACGCTCCGCGGGCAGATGCTCTAGAATGGGTGCAAGGAGTCACCGGATGCAGTGGAGCGACGTTCTGAACTGGGCCGTTCCCGACACCGAGAACTGCCGCCGGGCCGCCGACGCCCTGCTGGCCGAGCACCCGACCGAGACGCGGGAGGACCTCGCCAAGCGCGTGATCCACCAGGCGAAGGGGTGGGGCGTGGCCGCGGGCGGGGCGACCGGGGCGGCGGCCAACCCGCTGATCATGTTCCCCGCCGCCATCGCCGACGTGGCGGCGATGCTGCGCATCGAGGGGCAGATGACCGGCACGATTGCCGCCCTGCTCGACCCGACGACGCTCGAGAAGCCCGCCCAGTTCCAGGCCGACGTCATCAGCGTCGTCTTCCCCGGCGCCGTCAGTCAGGCGCTGCGACAGATCGGCGTGCGGGCCGGCCAGCAGATCACGAAGAACCTCGTGCGCAAGTACTTCGGCGAACAACTCGTCCGGTCCGTCTCCCGCATCACCACCCGCTACCTGTTCGTGAAGTTCTCCCAGAAGGCCGTGCTGTCGAAGACGGTCCCCCTCGTCGGCGCCGGCATCGGCGCCGGCTGGAACTGGTTGGAGGTCGGGGCCGTCGGCAAGCGCGCGATCCACTACTACCAGGGCCGCTCCACCGGCGTCACCGGCGCCATCCGCGAACAGGGCAAGCTGCCGTCGATGCAGAACGTCCGCAAGATGCTCCCGTTCCTCGGCTCCGGCAAGCCCGAACGCCAGGACGCGGCGGCGGACGACTTTTGACGGGGGCCGGTTGGGAAGTGTTGAGCCAGAGAGACACAGAGGCACAGAGGCCGGCACGGGTGCTCATAAGCTTCTCGAGTGAAAGACGAGCAACACTCGTCCATCAGGCATCCGAAAAAATGCGGTATTTGCCACAGATGGGGCACGGATCAACACAGATGCAAACATGCTTAATCTGTGTTCATCTGTGCCCCATCTGTGGCTCAATCAGCATTGAATGATCTCAGTGGCACCGTGACTCACAAGCAACCGCTCAACTACCCGATGTCGGCCCCGGAGCCCGAGCGGTCGCCGCTCCTCGTGAAGGTTTACCTCGTCCTCGGGATCGCGGTCGTCCTCTTCGAGATCTGGATCGCTCCGTAGCGGAGGCGGTAAGCGACCTCCTCCGACCTACCTCCGTGTCTCCGTGCCTCCGTGGTTCAACGCTTCCGCTGATCCCGCCGTCCGCTTGAAGAAAAACCAGGCCTCCGCTACCGTCCCCCGCGTTTCCGCCGCACATATTTCACCCGCGAGGAGTGCTCCCGATGTTCCCGCTTGCCGAGCGTATGAAGCAGGTCTCCGACTCGATCACCCTGGCCGTCAGCGCCAAGGCGGGCGCGATGAAGAAGGCGGGGATCGACGTCGTCGGCTTCGGCGCCGGCGAGCCCGACTTCGACACGCCCGCGTTCATCAAGGACGCCGCCAAGGTCGCGCTCGACAAGGGGCAGACGAAGTACACCCCCACCCCCTGCTTCCCCGAGCTGAAGGCCGCGATCGCCGAGAAGTTCAATCGCGAGAACGACCTGCCCTACAAGCCGGAGAACATCACGACCGGCGCGGGCGGCAAGCACTGTCTTTACATGGCGTTCCAGGCGGTGCTGAACGAGGGGGACGAGGTGCTGATTCCCTCGCCCTACTGGGTGAGCTACCCGGAGCAGGTGAAGCTCGCCGGCGGCACGCCGAAGATCGTCCGCGGCGAGGAGGCCAACGGCTTCAAGATCACGCCGAAGCAACTTCAGCGCGCGATCGGCCCGCGCGCGAAGGTGCTGATCCTCAACTCGCCGAGCAACCCCGCCGGCCACGCGTACACGCCGGAGGAACTGACGGCCCTCGCCGAGGTCGTAGCGGCCCACCCGAACCTCGTCGTCTTCAGCGACGAGATTTACGAGAAGCTCGTCTACGACGGGTTGAAGTTCGTGTCGTTCGCCACGCTCCACCCGTCGCTGATCGACCGCACGCTCACGTTCAACTGCCACTCGAAAAGCTTCGCGATGACCGGCTGGCGCATCGGCTACATCGGCGGCCCCAAGCCGGCGATCGACGCCATCAACAAGCTCCAGAGCCAGATGACGAGCCACGTCACGAGCTTCGCGCAGCACCCCGCGGCCCTCGCCCTGACCGACCCGCGGGCGGCCGAGGCGGTCGAGTCGATGCGCCAACAGTTCGAGCAGCGCGGCCGGCACATGTGGGAGCGCCTCAGCAAGCTCCCCAACGTCACCTGCGTGCGGCCGCAGGGCGCGTTCTACTGCTTCCCCAACATCAGCGCCTACTTCGGCAAGCGCGCCGGCGGCGCGGAGATCACCGACGCCGTCACCTTCTCCGCCGCCCTGCTCGAGCAGAGCCACGTCGCGGTCGTCCCGGGCAACGACAGCGGCTTCGACACCCACGTCCGCCTCAGCTTCGCCACGAGCATGGAGCAGATCGACAAGGGGATCGACCGGATCGAGCAGTTCCTGGCGAAGGTGAGCTGAGCGGGAGGGAAGTTGAACACGGAGAGCACGGAGCGCACGGAGAGCACGGAGCGCGGGGAGGAATGAGAAGACGATTGGCAGATGGCTAATTGCGAATCAAGGAAGCCGCCCCGGTTTCGCGACGTTCCGTCCGCTGTCTTCCGCCTCGTCCCGCCTTTTCTGCTCCGTGCACTCCGTGGCCTCAGTGGGTCGGATCATCATTTCAGACACGCATCGCTCTTCCCGTCGTTCTCCGGCGATGCGGCGGGAAATGAGCGGGATTATCGCTCATCACCCGTCTGTCGCCGGCCGCGGCCGCGGGGGGAAGCGGCGCTGCCACAGGGCGACGAGTTGGCGGTCGAGCGCGGGCATGATCGCTTCGAGCGGCGTGCGGCCCCTCGTCGCGACGATCGCCAGCGTCCACGCCACCATCACGCCGGCGGCCGAGATGTTCTGCCACGAGTAGAACGCCCAGCCGTGCCGCGCGTGGGTGACGTGGCCGGCGAACGGCCAGAGGTACGGGATCCCCCAGCCCGGGCCGGAGCCGTAAAGGTCCATCAACAGGTGGAGGTGGACGAGCGCGACGTAGACGCCGAAGGCGACGACCTTCCGCGACGAGAACGCCGCCAGCACGGCGGCGATCAGCAGCGCGGCCAAAAGGTTGTGCCCGACGACGTGGTGGTAGTCCCAGTACGCCTCCTCGCCGAAGACGATGCCGAGCCCGTCGAGGTCGGGCGCGCCCGCGGCGATCATGCAGCAGAGCCGTTCGCGCGGCGTGAAGCGGAACAGGTTGCCGGCGCACCAGCCGGAGAGGATGTGGGTCTGGACGTGCATCGGTGGCGCGGGACGGCGAACGGAGGCACTGTGACGGCAGTCGGGGCGAAAGCCTCCGGCTTGCCGGGCGGGCGCCCCCGCGGCCGCGTCGGGGACTGCCGGCCCGACCCGTTGACGGCCGGGAGCGAAAGCCGGTAGCGGAGCCACCGGCCGCGGCGCGGGCGGCCCGTCCGCTCGCGTGTGCCCCTCCGGGACCGCGGCGTGTTACCATGGAGCCGCGGGAGCGTCATTGGTTCGGACGGTTCCATGATCGCGGCACGGCACCCCATTTTGAAGCGGCGTCCGCGCGTTATCGGACGTCGCCGACCCACCGCGCCCGGGGCGCGTCTGGCGCGGCCGGGGCCGGAGGTTTCCGATTTCGGCGCCCGCCCCCTAACATCTTCACGCTTTGCAGGGGCCGGACGGATCAGAGGTGCTGGTCGTCGTCTACCCGTAGGATGCGGGTTTTATGCTCGGGTTGGTGAGCAACTCTGACGGCCGGGCCGAAGCGGTAGCCGACGCGGTCGACGTGTTCAACGCCAGCGGCGTCGACACCGTCATCCACTGCGGCGACGTCGGCGGGCGGCACGTGCTGGACGCGATGGCGCCGATCGGCGGCGCGTTCGTCTGGGGCGACCGCGACAAGGACCGCATGGTCCTGCTCCGCCACGCGCAGAAGGTGGGCATCGTCTGCTGGGGCCTGTTCGGCGAGATGGAACTCGACGGCAAGCGGATCGCCGTCCTCCACGGCGACGACAAGAAGATCCTCCGCCGCATCTCGACGAGCAGCAGTACGACTTCGTCCTGTACGGCCACGAGTTCGAGGTCGAGGACAAGACCGTCGGCCGCACTCGCGTGATCAACCCCGGCTCGCTCCACGGCTACGAGCCGCTCGGCCGCCATCTTCGACCCGGCGACGAAGGTGACGATCGTGCCGCTGTAATGCCGTGGGCGGCGCTCGGGCGAAACCGCGAGCCGCCCGCCGTGCCGTTCACCGGCGCGCGCGTCGTCTCGATGCGGGGATGCGAAAAAATTGTAACGCCCGCCTTCCGCGCCTCTTCGTCCGAAGAAGTGAACCCCCCGTCGTCCGCGCGTCGCCCGCACCTACCATCATTCGATCAACCGTGGGGTCGATCCGCACTTGTGCCGGCGCGGCGTGATCGCTTTGTGCGGCCGTGTTGCCTCGGCGCGGTGTCACGTCCGCAGCCGAATGAAGTGGAGCCCGATCCGTATGACTCACCGGCCAACCTCGCGTCTCAGCCTCGCGATGATTTCGATCGTCGCGCTCGGCCTGCCCCTTCTCGGCTGTGCCTCCGTCCCGGCGGAAGGTGAACGACTCGCCCGCCGCGCGTCGCTGCTGCAAGCGGCGGCCGAGGTGCGCGGGCAAGCCGGCGTTCGACGCGTTGCGGGACGTCAGCGTCAGCTACGACGGCCAGTGGCTGAGCAACGTCGGGCGGTTCCAGCCATGTGCTCGTCGACGAGCGGTACCGGAAGTCTTCGCAGGAGCGAATCCTGCTGGCCGACCGCGTCATCGCCCAGACCCACCGCGGGCCCGGCGGCATCGAAGTACGTCCTGCGCGACCGCGAGGCGATCCGCGTCTGGTACGACGGACCGAGAACACCGACCCCGAAGTGCTCGACGCCGCCGCCGCGGTGGCCGACGCGTACGAGATGTTCCTGCCCGGCGCGCCGTTCGTCCTGCTGAGCGACGCCAAGACCGCGAGCCCCATGCCGGCCACGAAGATCGGCGGCCGGCCGTGCATTCCAGGTGCTGGTCGTCCTGCGGCCGGGGATCGGGCGGTCGTCCGAGGACCGGGTGATCGTCGCGATCGACCGCCAGACCCGCCTCGTGCGGCGGGTGCGGTTCACGTTCCGCGGGCTGAAGGACACGCGCAACGTGCTGGCCGACGTCACCTACGGCGACTGGCGCACGATCGCCGGCGTCGTCTGGCCCACGTCGTTCTTCGAGAAGGTGCAGCCCCATCCGCATCGCCGCCCACCGCTGGCACATGACCGGCCTCGACGTCAATCGCGGCCTCACCCCCGCCGACGTCGCCGGCCCCGCCTTCAGCGAAAAAGGCGGCAGAGCCGGCGGAGGCAGCGGGAGATGGACGAAAAAGTCGAATGACCTGCGATCGCGCGCTCCGCAGCGTGCGTCGTGGGCTTGCAGACGGCCGATGCCGCCACCGCCGCGGCGTGGGTTGAGGCGCGTCATCGAACGGGCGTGAAGTCATGGCGGGATGATCGTGCCCGGGTACCGCGGCGCGGCCTCGCCTGGGGCCTTCGCCTGCTGGTAGGTCGTCCACAGGGCCCACCGCGATGGTCTGCTTGCCGGTGCGGTCGGCGGACTTCCAGGGGCGTGAAGCCGTCGGCCTGGACTGCGGAGACCGTCCGCTGCGGCGTTGGCGGCGTTGGCGAACGTGCCGACCTGGACGTGGAACGCGCGGGCGCCCTGGTGGCCGGCGGCGCGGCGGGCAGGCTCGGTGCCGAGAACCGCTGCTGCACGGCCGCGAATGCCTGGTCGGCTTCGGCGAAGCGGCCGAGCCGCTGCTGGCTCAGGCCGACGCGGTAGAGCACCCACGACTGGTCCCCGGGTTCTCCAGTCCCTCGAACGCCGCCGCCCTCGCGGACGGCCGTCGTGAAGTCCTCCTGGAAGTAGGCCACGTTGGCGAGCTGCATGCCCCGCACGCTCGCCTCGAGCTTCGGCGGCGGCTTCAGCGCCCAGCGCCTGCGTAGGCGGCGCGGGCCTCGTTGAGGTGCGCCCCGCGCCCTGCGCGCAGGCCCGGGCGCCTGCGCGGCTGCTCGAACACCCGGCCGCGCGTAGAGGCGCTCGGCCTTGCCCGGGCCGGTCGGCTCGCCGGCCGCGAGCACCGCGTCGGCCGACGCCTGCGCGTCGTCGAGGCGGTTCTGCCCGAGCGCCCCGCGTACCCGGCCGTCGGCGTCTCCCCCGCGTCGACGGCTTGGCGGCACACCCGGCGAGCAGGACCGCGGCGGCGAAACCGGAGCGATCGTCGAGCGAACGAGGCCGGACGTCATTTGCAACGCGGTCAAAGCTGCGAAACGCGTGGATCGGTTCGGAACGATGCGCCCGGCCATGCCGCTCATTTAGCCAGCGGGCTTGCCCACCTGGGCTCCACGGAACTCAGACCTTGCGCTCCGCCCTCGCCCCTCGCGTCGTCTCCCCCGGCGTCCACAACGTCGCCGTGCCATCACCCGTTCGTTTCGCATCCGTGCCTCTTGGAGTAAGTGCGGCCGTCGCCCGCCGGACCGGTCCCGCGTGCGCGCGCTGCCTCGGGCGGCAAGGAGCAGGGCCGCGGCGGCGGTGACCGCCAGTACCAGGCCCCGCCCATGATCTTCGAATCGCTCTTCGCCCAGGCCCAGCCACGACCGCAGGACGTCGCGATCGTTGACGACCGCGGATCGACCACCTACCAGCAACTGGCCGCGATGTCCGGCGGGCGCGGGGATGTACCTGTCGGCCCAGACGAAGCAGCGGCGCGTCGGCATCCTGTTGCCCGCCCGGCGCCGGCTTCGTGGCCAGTTTCTACGGAACAGCTCCTCGCCGGCAAGACCGCCGTGCCGATCAACTTCCTCCTCGGCGAGCGGGAGATCGCGCATCATCCAGGACAGCGAGGTCGACACGATCGTGACGATCCCGCAGCTCGCCGGCCGCCTATGGCGAACCTGCCGCTGAACCTCGTCGATCTCACCCAGCTGCCGAAAACCCCGCCCGCCGCCATCGCGCCGAAATTCCCCCAGCCGACGGCCGACGACGTCGCCTGCCTGCTCTACACAGGCGGCACGAGCGGAGCTGCCCAGGGCGTGCTGCTGACGTACGGCAACCTCCAGAGAGCGACACCGACCTGGCGATCTCGCACGTGCAGCTCCAGAGCGACCACAAGTTCTGGGCGTGATCCCGCTGTTCCACTCGTTCGGCATCCATGGCGATGATGATCGCCCGATCCAGCTCGGCGCGACGATCATCTACCTCGCGCTTCAGCCCCGTCGCCGCGCTTGGCGGCGATCAAGGAGCACCGCGCGTCGCTCATGTTCGGCACGCCGAGCATGTACGCCGCCATCTACCACCTGAAGGACGCCAAGGCCGAGGACTTCAACATCTACGCGATGATCAGCGGCAGCGCCGCTGCCGTCGACGCTGCGCGAGGCGTTCCTGCTGCGGTTCGGCGTGCCGATCCTCGAGGGTTACGGCCTGACCGAGACCAACCCCGCCGTCGCGCTCGAACACGCCGCAGGTGAACCGCCCCGGCAGCGTCGGCCGGCCGCTGCCGCAGGTGACGTTCGAAATCACCAACGACGCCGGCGACGCCGTGCCCGGCGGCGACATCGGCGAGGTGTGGGTGAAGGGCCCGATGGTGATGCAGAGTACCACAACCTGCCGGACGAGACGTCGGCCGTCATGACGCCCGACGGCTTCTTCAAGACCGGCGACCTCGGCCGCCTCGACGCCGACGGGTTCCTCCACATCACCGGCCGCAAGAAGGACATGATCATCGTCGCCGGCGAGAAGGCGTTCCACGCGAGATCGAGGAGATCATACGCGCGCACCCGCGGTGGCCGAGGCCGCGGTGGTGGGCAAGAAGGACGTCGCGCGGCGAGTCGTCAGCCGCGTTCGTCGTCGCCCGCGAGGGCCAGACGATCCGGCCCGACGAGTTGCGCGACGCCTGCCGCAAGGACGGCCTGGAAGATCCCGCGCGAATCGTCGTGGTCGACGAGTTCCCCGCTCCCCACCGGCAAGGTGCTGAAGCAGGAACTCGCGGCGCCGACTTGCCCGTCGCCGAGGAAGCGTGAGCGGCGACGGAGTCACCGCGGCGCGCCTGTGACCGATGAGGGCGCGCGGAGCATCGTCTTGCTCTCAGAACGTGTTTGGGAGGTTGGAGGACGGGGCGTGGCGGCGTCCCGCCCGCGTCTCGAACAGGAAACGTGAGCGGGGCGGCACCCTACCGAGCGCGTCGGCTTCTCAAACGGTCCTATGTAGTCCCGCCGGATCTCGAGGGTTTCGCCGGTTCAAGATCGTTCCCAGGGCGTTCGGACGGCGATCAGGTGCGGGCCGGTCTGCCTGCCGTTGCGCCCTCACCGACGGCGGCTGCCAATCCCCGCCATCCGTCGAGGAAATATCGCGGTGCTCCGTGTTTCCGGCTCCCGCGCGGCTATGGACGACTACCATGCCTGACAGGCGGGGAGGTTGGTCCCGCGGGTGCGACGGAGCGCCGTCCGTCCTCCCGCCGTCACGTCCGCCGTCGCACGCGTTGATCCCGTCGCCATCCAGAAGATCACGCCCCGCGCGCCCGCGGCGCATCAGGAGATGCAATGCACCGATATACCGCCCCCGCGACGGCCGCCGTCGCGCTTTGCTCGCCGCCAGCTCGCTCGCCCTCGCCGGCACCCGCCGGCACGACGTGCCCGATGCCAGTTACGTCGCGGCCGCTGACCCGGCGTACGCGGCCCGTCGGCATCTTCGACAACCTGACCAGCAGCGGGACCCTGATCCGCGTCAGCCTCAACGACACCACCTCCGCCACGTTGACCGCCGCGCCTCGGTGGCCGGCAACGCCGGCACGCCCGGCAACGTGACGTTCACCGTCGGCAGCCAGACGTACCGCGCCCGACCAGGTCGTGATCACCCGAACTACGCCGGCACGCCCGGCAGCGCCAACGACATCGCCGTCGTCCGCCTCGACCGGACCGTGGCCAACGTCCTCCCCGCGCCGATCTACACCGGCTCGGGCGAACTCGGGTCCACGACGACGATCGCGGGCTTCGGCGCCACCGGCACCGGCCTCACCGGCGCGACCGAACCCGGCGGCACGAAGCGGGCGGGCCGCAACGTCTTCGACCTGTTCGGCATCTACGGCGGCAACGGGTCCATCTCGACCAGCGCGACCGACGGCCCCGACCGCACCCTGCTCATCACCGACTTCGATGACCCGCGCCTCACCGACCCCGGCCGCGCCCCCAACTTCTCCGGGTCCCCCATCCCGACCGACCTCGAGTACAACCTCGCCGTCGGCGACAGCGGCGGCGGCGCGTTCATCAACGTCGGCGGCATCGACTACGTGGCCGGCGTCAACGTCGCGATCGCCGACACGTTCACCCTGCCCGGCGCCGCGTCGAACGACGGCACCTACGGCGACCTCAGCCTTTTCACCCGCGTCTCCCGCTACGAGAACTTCATCACCACCGCCGTGCCCGAGCCCAGCGCCGCCGGCCTGCTGGGCCTGGCCGCGTTGTACGCGACGCGCCGGCCGGCGCGTCGGTCACGCCGGCTCGCGGCGTCCGAGGGATGATCTCACGGCGGGACCTCGGCGGCCCTTGCGGTACCCGGGCACGCCATGAGCGGAAGATGCTGTCGTCGCGTGCGAACGCCTCGACGTCGTCAGCGCGACTCAACGGCGGGCTGCGCTGCGGGCGCCGGGAGCGCGAAGGGGACCGGCTGTTCGCGGAGGTCCGGCGGGAGTTCGGGGATGCGCCAGTAGGTCGAGGCCAAGCGCCGCAGTTCGCCGGGGTGGACGATCGTCAGGCCGCCGGCCATCGCGTCGTCGCCGCCGCGCCAGGCGGCCACGATGTCGTCGGTGTTGCTCGTGTCGACGTCGAACACGGTCCGGTAGCGCAGCCCGCCCGGCGGGGTCGGGAACAGGAAGGCCTTGGCGTCGCCCACGAGCGTGACGCGTTCGGCCGTCACGACCCGCTTCGCCAGCGGTTCGTTGCCGCCGCCGCCGAACGCGATCACTGGCAGTTCGGCGGGATCCAAATCGAGCAGGACCCGCCCGGCCGGCCCGGCCGTTCGCGCCCAACCTAAAGTCGCGGCGCAGGCGACGAGCGGCACCGCCACCGCCGGCCAGTGCCGCCACCGCACCCGCGCCACGAGCAGTGCCGCGAGCGGCACGGCGAGCACGAAGAAGCGGCTCTGCAGGTGCGTCATCGCGAGCCAGAAGACGAGCAGGCACGCCAGCACGAGCACCACGACCCGCACGCCGTGATCGCGCCACCCGGTCAGCACGACCGCCGCCCCGACGAGCGGCAGCACGACGTAGCCGAAGCGCCAGTCGACGACGATCCGCTCCCAGCCGCGCGCGGCGCGGATCTGGGGCGACCGCTCGTCCTCCTGCGCCGCGTGCGCCCGGCGCCACCGCTCGACCTGCACGTCGGAGAAGTGCCCCTGTCCGAGCAGCGGCATGAGTTCCGGGAACACCGGATTGCCCACCCACGCGACGTTGCGCACGAGCCACGGCGCGAACACGAGCAGGCCCACCACGCCGAACACCAGCGGCCCGGCGAACGCGGCGAAGATCGACGGCCGCGGCCGCTCGCTCGGCGCGGCGGGTGACGAAGAGTCGCCCGCTCGAGCCCCGCCGATGATTCCCGCACCATTGTCGTGGGAATGCTCGCCGGTGTCGTGCAACGGTCGTCGTCCGGGCACCTTGGCCGGCGGCGCGGCGGCGTCGAGTTCCGGCGGGGTCGACGACGACCCAGTTCCGGCGGCAGGCGGTAAGTCGAGTTCTGCCGTGACGACCGCGGCGGCCGCCGGAGCGGACCGCCGTCGGCCCGCCGTCAGTAGCGCGACGAGCGACGCCGCGGCGCCGGCCGCCAGGACGGTCGGCACGCCCGTGAGCTTCGCGCCGCACGCGAGGCCGGCGAACGCGCCGGCGAGCGCGAACCGGCGGACGCGGACGCCGCCCGCGCCGCCGACCGCGAGGATCGACCACCCGACGGCGAGCGTGCCCCACAGGAGCAGGCCGCCCTCGTTGTAGCCGACCGGCGCGAGCAGCAGCAGCCACGGCGTCGCCCCCGCCGCCAGCGCGCCGACCGTCGCCGCGACCGGCCGCGCGCCCAGCGCTCGGGCGACGCCGTGGACGGCGGCCACCGTGAGGCCGACGAACGCGACGTGCGTCAGCTGCGCGAGGTACATGCCGGCCCACGGCCCGCCCCGCAGGTGCATCGCCAGCAGGTAGTGCATCTCGACGTTGAACGGGAAGAACGAGAACGCGTTGTGCCGCAGCGGCGTGATCCGGCCGCCCTCGTACCACTCGCGCGGGACCTGCAGGTGGTACGCGAGCACGTCGTAGCCGTGCGGGTCGCCGACCGTGCTCCAGAGCGCCCCGGGCATCCCCATCGCGCCGACGACCGCGATCGCGAGCGACGGGACGAGGAGCAGCCAGAGCCAGTCCGCCTTCGCCGGTGCGGCAAGCCACCGCCGCACACCGTCCTCGACCACCCCCACGCCGCCCCGACGCACCACGCCGACCACACCGGCGGCTGAACCGGCAACCACGAGGCCCCACGCGGTCGCGCCGTTCAACCACCCGAGGAGCCCAAGGCCGAGCACCGCGAGGCTCATCGCGCCGAGGCCGAGGCCGGCCGCGGTGGAGAGGCGCAGAGATCGGTAGCTGTCACCGGGCGACGCCGCGTCGTCGTCGACGACACCGTCGTCACAGCGCTCCGGCTGCGTCACCGGAATCGGGAGCAATGAGCCCAGGCCGATCGCCGCCGCGAGCCACAGCACCGCGAGCAGCACGTCGGTCAGCAGGCGGTAAGTGACGATCGCCCACGCGCCGCCCGCGACGCCGAAGACCACGGCGAGGAAAATGACCGCGCCGCAGGCGAGGAGCCAAGAACGCGGCGCGGACCGGCGGACACCGCCACTGGGTGACGCGTCCTGCGAAACGCGATCGTCGGACCGGCTACTTCGCTTCGCCATCGCCGAGCGTCTCCGCGTTGCGCAGTTCCTCGGGCGGCGTCGCCCCGCGGTCCGCCGGCACCTCCGCCGACAGCGCTAGTGCGTCCGGCGGCAATGCCAAGGAGTCCGGTAACATCGCAGCCGCGCCGCTCGCCGCCGGGGTTGCCGTCGCTTCGCCCGGAGCGGCCGGCGCGTCCGGTTCCAGGCCGAACAGTTTTTCCACCGCGTGCAGGTACGGCACCGGCGTCGCGTGGGCGCCGCCCGAGTGGCGGAGCGTGTGGACCGGGCCGTGCAGCAGCTTGTTGACGATGCGCCGGGCGAGGTCGTCGAGGTGCCCGCGCTCGGCCTCGCCGACGTTGGGGAACTTGTTGATCGTCCGCGCGACCTCCTCCTTCGCGATCGCGTGCGCCCGGCGGTAGAGCTGGTCGATCGCCGGGCCGAGCTCGCGCTGGCGGTGCCAGACGGCGAACTCGTCGACGTGGCGCGTCACGATCACGCGGGCCGCGTCGATCGCGCCGCTGCGCTGCGACAGCGTCGCGGTCACGACCTGCTGCAAATCGTCGAGGTTGTAGAGGTAGACGTTGTCGAGCGTGCCGACGGCGGCGTCGACGTCGCGCGGGACCGCGATGTCGATCAGGAAGATCGGGCGGTAGCGGCGCTGGCGGAGCAGCGGCGCGAACCACGCCTTGTTGATGATCGGCTGCGTCGCGCCCGTCGACGTGATGACGATGTCGGCGCCGACGAGGTGGTCGGCCAGCCCCGCGAACGCCACCGCCTCGCCGCCGAACCGCGCCGCAAGCGCCTCGGCCTTGGGCGCGCTGCGGTTGCAGACGAGCAGGCGGCGGGGCCGCAGGCCGGCGAACTTCTGGAGCACGAGGCTCGTCATCTTCCCCGCGCCGATGCACAGGACCGTCTTGTCGTGGAAGTGGTCGAAGATGCGCGTGGCGTAGTCGACGGCGACGCTCGCGACGCTCAGCCGCCCCTCGGCGATCGCCGTGCCGTGCATCACCTCCTTGCCGACCGCGATCGCGCGCTGGAACAGCGGGTGCAGCAGCGGCCCCGCGGCCGACAAATCGCGTGCGACGTCGTAGGCGTCGCGGACCTGCCCGAGGATCTGCGTCTCGCCGAGCACCATCGAGTCGAGCGACGACGCGACGCCGAACAAATGCTCGACGACCGACCGGTCCGCCTTGCGGTACAGGTGCGGCTCGAACGACGCCGCCGGCAGCGCGTGGAAGCGGGCGAGGAACTCGACCATGTCCGCCGTCGCCGGCTCCCCGTCCTCCGGCCGGCCAACGTAGAGCTCGACCCGGTTGCAGGTGGAGAGCAGCACGGCCTCGGCGCGCGGGAACCGCTCGCGGAACGCGGCGACCGCCGCCGCCCGCTGCGACGCGTTGAACGCCAGCCTCTCGCGCACCTCCAGCGGCGCGGTCGTGTGGTTCAATCCCAGGAGCAGAAGGCGGTGCATGAAACGGACGGGTAATGCGTGGTGCGTAGTGCGGAAGAAGAAGAAGAAGCCCCTCGGCGTCGCCTCTTTCTTCTTACGCACTACGCACTACGCACCACGCATTTCCTCCCTCCTCACACGAACTGCACGACGACGATCGTCAGCAACATCAGCGGCAGCCCGACCACGCTCAGCACGGCGGCCTTGCGGCCGCGGAAGCTGGGGTTGATCGGGGAATGCAGCACCGTCGCGTAGACCAGCCACACCGCCGCCGTCAGGATTACCTTCGACAGCGGCGTCTGTTTGCCCGGGTCCATCCACTGGGCGACGCCGGTGACGGCGCCGACGGTCAGGAGCGAGAACCCGAGCGTGACCGACACGAGCGTGAGGTGCTCGAGCCGCTCGAGGCTCCCCATCCGCGGGCCGGGCTGCTTCGTGCGGAGCCGGCGGTTGACGACGAGGTACATCGCGCCCACCGCGCCGGCGACGGCGAACGCCACCGCGCCGGCGTACGACGTGACGTGGTGCACCCAGAGCCAGACGTTCTGCACGTTGTACTCGTGCGGCTTGGCCCGCCCGAACACCGCCGCCGACGCCAGCAGCAGCACGGCGATCGGCAGCACGAACCAGTCGAGCCCGCGCAGCGGCCGGGCCGCCTGCACGTACGCGACGAACCCGGCCAGCAGCAGGCCGAGCCAGGTGAGCGCGTCGAAGTTGTCCTCGAGCGGCACCCAACTGCCCCGCGCCGCCGAGTGCCACACGAGCACGCCCACGCCGGCCGCGAGCCCGGCGAAGACGCAGGCCTTGGACGCGACCCGCAGCGGCCGCGACGCCTCCCACTTGATGCGCGCGAGCGACGCGCCCCAGCCGGCGGCGAAGAGCGCGACCGACGCCGCGAGCAGCGCGATCTGTCCGGCGGTGACGTCAGCCATCGAGGAGTTCCGGGTACCGACTGCCCAACCACGCCCACAGCCCGTCCGGGCCGCCCGCCGCAAGGCGCGTCATCGCCTCGTCCGACGCCAGTTCGCGGAAGACGTCCGCCCGCCGCGCCTGCGGCAACGCCGCCGACCGCACCCGCGGCCGGAGTAAGACCATCGCCTCCGCCATCGCCGCCCAGGCCGGGTCGAACCGCTCGGCGACGCCGTCGCGAACCCGCGCCGCCAGCGCCGCGCTGCCCGCGGAGATCGTCACGACGACCGGCCCGCGGACGAGCTTGGCCGGCGTCACGAAGTCGCCGGGATCGTCATCATCGGCGTCGGCCCGGCAGGCGAGGATGCCGCGGGCCCGCGCGTCGCGGAGCACAGCGTCGTTCACCTCGGCGCGGTCCGTCGACGCGAAGACGAGTCCGGCGCCGTCGAGGTGAGACGGTTCGTAGCGGCTCGTCACGCGCTCGACCGACTCCGGCACGTCCGGCCGGAACGCCGGGGACACCATCCGCACCCGCCCCGCGCCGGCCTCGAGCACGCCCTTAGCCTTCCGCACCGCGACCGCCCCGCCGCCGACGATGACGACGAGCCGGGTGCGGACGTCGAGCATCAGCGGGTAGGCGTGTCGCACGAACCCCGGATTGTAACACTCGATCGGGAACGGGTCGAACGCGCGCGTGTTTCGGCGCCTGCCACACGAAGCTGCCGTCGAGACGACGCGCGCATGATGAGGTGCAACGGACGTTGTAGTGCTGGCTGATCCAGGGTGCTTCTGGGCCCGTCACTCCTGTACTTTGTGGAGAGGGTTAGGGTGAGCCGATCGCGCCGACACCTCGCCCTCCACGGCTGTGTGGGTGAAGCGACCTCGGCGAAACTTCGGCCCCGGTCCACCCCGCCGGCGACAAGATCCTCTCGCCCTCTCCCCAGGGTACTGGGGAGTAGGTGTGGAGGACGCAGTTGACCGCTCCACGCGTCGGCGAACACCAACGGCCCCGCCAGATAGGGCCTCACGACGAATCGCGATGCTCTTTTTGACACATCGTATCGACCTCGCCGACGCCCCGGCCACCTCACGGCTTCGCAGCGGCGGGCACGCCCAGTTTCTGGGCCGGCGGCGGCAGGAGCTTTCGCATCTCCGCGACCTGCTCCGCGTGGCGGGGTCGTCGGCGAGGTTCTTCATTTCGCCGGGGTCGTTCTCGTGATCGTAGAGTTCGCGCCCTTGCTCGCCGCCGTTCCATTCGGTGAGCGCTACAAGCTCGGTGCGGACGCTGTAGCCGGTGACGCCGCCACGGATTGGCGGGCGCGGGCGCGCGTTCGCTCCAGCCGCCGCGCGCCGGCCCGCCGGCCACCCCCGCCGCCGCCGCCGCGGCGGAGTTGCGAGGGCGGGCTTGTCCCACGCGGCGTCGGGCTGCTCGACGAGCGGGCGGAGGCTCTTGCCGTCGAGGCCGTCCGGGCGCGGGGATGCCACAGAGGTCCGCCAGCGTGGGGTGGAGGTCGACGAGTTCGACCGTCCGCCCGCTGACGCCGCCCTCGCCGGCCGGAGCGGCGATGATGAGCGGCACGCGCGCGGAGTCGAAGAGCGTCATCTTCTGCCACTGGCCGTGATCGTAGAGGTGATAGCCGTGGTCGCTCAGGAAGACGACGACCGGTGTTCTCGGCCAGCTTCAGGCGGTCGAGCCGCGTCGAGCACCTGGTCGGACCCGCGCGTCCATGAACGTGGTCGACGCGAAGTGGGCTTGATCGCCTCCCGCCGCGTCGCGTCGGTCATGTTGATCTGGTCAGGCTTGAGGACCAGCCGCGCGCGGCACGGTCTTCTGGTACTCCGGCGGGAGCCGCGGGTGCAGCGCGATGTCGATCGGCGGGTAGGCGTCGAAGCAGCTCTTCGGTGCGACGTACGGCGTGTGCGGCCGGAAGAACTCCGACGGCGAGGAAGAACGGCCGGCCCGCGTTCGCCTCCGTTGCCGCCACGGTCCGGTCGGCGATCTTGCCATCGGTCATGTCGGCGTCGGTCCCGTCGGCCGCGAGCCAACTGAGGGTGCCGCCCAGTTGGTTCGCCTTGTTGTTCGCCTTCAGGACCGTCTTCTTCTGCCTTGTCGTACTCGGTCCGCACGATGCGGTCGGCCTGCTCCTTCACGTCCTGGCCCGCCGGGTTGAAGGCGCGTTCCAGCTCGGGGGTCGTCGAGGCCGTCGGTGCCGATCTGGGAGGGCACGCCGTAGTGGTACTTGCCGATGCGCGCGACGTGGTAGCCGGCCTTCTGGAACGTCTGGCCGATCGACTGGCGTCCGGGACGTTCTTGCGGAACTGCGTCGCGTTCTCGTAGACGCGCAGCGCGTCGGGGGCGCAGGCCGGTGAGGAACGACGCACGCGACGGGTTGCAGAGCGGATACTGGCAGTACGCGCGATCGAACTGCACGCGCGCGGCGAGGCGGTCGATGTTCGGGGACCGGACGACGGGGTCGCCGTACGTGCCGAGGCGCGCGCGAGGTCGTCCGACACGATCAGCAACACGTTGGGCCGCTTCGCGCCTTGCGCGCGGCGGCCGCGGCGAGGGGGCGGCGACGCACAGCGCGACGACGAACGCCGCGACGAGAGTAATGCCGCTTTTCGTTCTACCGGCGAACGTGCTCATCTGATCCTCCGACGAGTTGAAGCGACGGACGTGCGACCGAAGCATGAGCGCACGCGGGACGGGGTCAAGCCTGAGGCAGCCTCGCGACCGGCAGATCACTAGGCCGCGACCGCGAACGGAACCTGTCGGTATTCATCCGGCCAGAGTCACCACCGCGAGTGAGGTGGCCACGGACGCTCGAACTGATTGACGGGGCGTCAGCGTCCACCCGCGTTTCATCACTTTCATCGGCGGGCCGTTGCGTCGACAGGCGTCGCAGTCCATCTTGTCCCGCGGAGGCGTTGCACGCATGAAGATCGCGATCACCGGCGGCACCGGTTTCGTCGGCCGCACGCTGGCCGAACAACTTCAGCGGCGGCCACGAGGTCGTGCTGTCAGCCGCGGCGTCGACAAGAGGCAGGGCAGCCTCGCGGGCCGGCCCGGCGTGACGGTCGCGGCGGTCGGCGTCGGCGACGAGTCGAAGCTCGCCGCCGCGTTCGCCGGGTGCGACGCCGTCGCCCACTGCGCGGGGATCAACCGCGAGATCGGGCCGCAGACGTACCAGCGCGTCCACGTCGAGGGCACGCGCAACGTGGTGAACGCGGCAAAAGCCGCCGGCGCGCGGAAGGTGCTGCTCCTGGAGCTTCATCCGCGCCCGGCCGGAACTGCGGCTCGGGGTACCACGAGTCGAAGTTCGCCGCCGAGGAGATCGTCCGCGCGAGCGGGCTGGATCACACGGTCCTCAAGGCCGGCGTGATCTACGGCAAGGGGGACCACATGCTCGACCACCTCAGCCACGCGTTCCACACGTTCCCCGTCTTCGGCCTCGTCGGCTTCGCCGACAAGCCGATCCGCCCGACCGCCGTCGAGGAGGTCGCGGCCGTCATCCGGCGTCGCTGGTCGATGGGCGGCTCTCGCGCGAGACGGTCTACGTCGTCGGCCCGGAGGAGATGCCGCTGTCGGAGGCGGTGCGCGCATCGCGCGCGTCGTCGGCAAGCGGCCGTGGACGATGCGAATGCCGCTCTGGTTCCACTACGGGCTGGCGAAGGTCGTCGAGGCGACGATGACGGTGCCGATGGTGTCGAAGGCGCAGATCATGATGCTGTCCGAGGGACTCGTCGACCCGCTCCGCCGACGCCGCCGCTGCCGGCGGATCTGGCTCCGAAGATCCCGTTCACCGACGAGCAGATCCGCCGCGGCCTGCCCGAGCGAAGTCGTTCGGCCTGCGCGACCTCCGCCCGTTCGCGGCAACGTCGACGACGGCGAGTTGACGTGATCGCGGTGGTCGGCGATGGCCGCACTGGGGTCGCGGGGGCGGAATTTAACCACGGAGTCACGGAGACACGGAGAAGGCAAGAGAGAAGATAATTGAGGTTGAATTGCGTACGCCGGTGAAAGAAGTGCGGCGATCTTTCAGGTGGATCACGCAAGAGGGGGGCTTTGATTCCCTTAGCCGCTCGGCCGTCGTTTCGCCTCCGTGCCTCCGTGCCTCGCCGAGGGTCCGACAAGCAATTCCGTGATGGGAGTTCACCCCTTTGCACGTTCCCGCCATGCCCGCCACCACGCCCACGATCTTCACCGTCGGCCACTCGACGCGGACGCTCGACGAGTTCGTGAGCAGCCTGAAGGCGCACAGCATCCGGACGATCGCCGACGTGCGGCTCATTCCGAAATCGCGCCGGTACCCGCATTTCGCCGACGAGGCGCTGGCGGCGAGCCTGCCGGGCTTCGGGCTGGCGTACGCGCCGTTCCGCGACCTCGGCGGCCGGCGTCGCCCCGCGAAGGACAGCCCCAACGCCGGCTGGGCGCAACGAGGGCTTCCGCGGGTACGCCGACTACCTCGCCACGCCGAAGTTCGCCGCCGCGCTCGACGAGCTGATGGGCGCTGGCGTCTGCGGACGCCGACGGCGATCATGTGCGCGCCGAGGCGGTGCCGTGGCGGTGCCACCGGCCGATCATCGCCGACTCGCTGCTCGCGCGCGGCTGGCACGTGCTCGACGTTATGTCCGCCTCGGTCGCCAAGCCGCACGCGCTCACGCCGTTCGCCCGCGTGGACGGGCTGGGCGCTGACGTATCCGGGCGAGATCCAAGGACAGTTGTTTCCCGACGCGGAGGGAGGAACCAAATGATCTCGATGATGACGAGGTGGGAGCGAACCGATCGGCAGAATCGCACGCGGCTCAGTCGGGAACGCGCGGGATCGGCCGATCCGCGGTCGCTGGGCTGGTGTGATCACGGTGCTTCTGGCGATCTGTCTCCTGCTGCCGTCTCCCGCGGCAGCCGCGGTCGCGGCGGGCGAGGACCAGCCGAAGGCGTCCCGATTCTCGCCTGGGGCGGCCCGCCGGCGGACCAGACGACGCCGGAGCCGCTACCGCGAGTTGGCCGAGGCGGGGTTCACGATCAACTATTCCGGGCACGGCGATCCCGACGCGGCGGGCGCGCGCACTCGACGTGGCCGGGGCGCGGGCGTCAAGCTCCTGCTGTCGATCCCGCAGTTGAAGGACGACCCGGCGGGCACGGCCATGCAGCTTCAAGGACCATCCCGGCGCGCTGGCCGGCTATTACCTTCGCGACGAGCCGGGCGCGCGCTGTTCGATGAGTTGGGCCAGTGGTGTCGCGAGATTCAGCGCGGTCGACCCGGTCCACCCGTGCTACGTGAACCTGTTCCCGAACTACGCGACCCCGACCAGCTCGGCGCGCGCGCCGACGTATCAGGCCTACCTCGACGCGTTCGTCGCGAAGGTGCCGACGCCGATGCTGTCGTTCGACCACTACCCGGTCGTGGGCACGGCGCTCCGCGCGAGTGGTACGACAATCTCGAGCGCGGCGGCCACGGCCGAGAAGTCGAAGCGCCCGATCTGGACGTTCGTGCTGAGCGTCCTTGCACCGGCCGTACCCGGTGCCGACGATCGCCCACCTCCGCGTGCAGGCGTTCAGCAACCTGGCGTACGGGGCGAAGACGATCCAGTACTTCACCTACTGGACGTTCCGCGAGCGACGTGTGGGACTTCAACAACGCGCCGATCGCGCTCGACGGAGCTGCACGCCGGTCTACGACCTCGTGAAACAGGTGAACGCCGAGATCCAGAACGTCGCCCGCGCGTTCGCCGGCTCGAAAGTCGTCGCCGTCGGCCACACCGGCGAGCGCCTGCCGGCCGGCACGAAGCGTTACGAGCCCGCCGCGCCGGTGGCGGCGGTCGAGACCGAGGGGGACGGGGCGGTCGTGTCGCTCCTGTCGAACGAGTCGAAGCGTTACCTCGTCGTCGTGAACCGCGACATCAACAAGCCGATGCCCGTTACGATCCGGCTCGACGGGTCGAAGAAGGTGGAGCGATCGACGCGCAGGCGTCGCCCGCCGTTTGCAGCGCCGGCCGTTCAGGAACGCGTGGAGCCGGGCGACGTGCTGATCCTATCGTGGGAGAGGCGCGGTATCGGGGGCAAAGGCGACGGAGCCGTCCGAGCACCGTCTCGGCGACGGCATGGGCGGGCATCGCAGAACTCGCTGCGAAATACCGGACGACCGGGCGACCCACTGAGCCGCCTGCACGGGTTGTAGACTCGTGTCACGCGTCGCGCCGTCGTCGTGACGCGGGTTTACAACCCGTGCAAAACGGCCACGCACACCGGAGGCCGCCGCTACGGATATGCCCGCGGTGGCAGGGCGCGTGGCTTCGGCCGCCGTGCCCTTGCCGGGTCGACCCAGTCCCCACTGAAAACGGTCGAAGGTAGCGGACGCACCACGCACGTCTCCCACTTCGGACTTCGCCTTCGCGCCCGACGGCATGCTCTGGCGCGTCTGCCGGGAGCGGTGCAGCCTGCTCGACGGTGCATGCGGCGGCGGTGTTGCAGGTCGCGCACCCGAAGATCGCCGCGGGCGTGCGCGACCACAGCGACTTCCGGCGCGGGGCCGGTCGAAGGGCTGCGACGGACGCTCGACGGCGTGAACACGATCGCCTTCGGCACCGGCGCCGAGGCCGAGGCGATGGCCGGCCGGATCGCCGCCCGGCACGGGGCCGTACGCGCGCGCTTACGCCGGGCGACGCCTCGGCCGATTCGCGCTACACCGCCGACGATCCCGATCTGCTCCTCTGGGTGATCGCGACGCTCGTCATGGCGGCCGTCGTCGGTTACGAGCCGCGCGCTGCCGCCGCTGACGCCGGACGAGAAGGAGCGTTTCTACGCCGACATGCGGCAGTTCGGGACGTACTTCGGCCTCCCGGCGGACGTCGGGCCGCGGACGTGGGACGAGTTCCTGTCGTACTACGAGCAGATGCTCGCGGACCCGGCCATGGGGTCGTCCGACGTCAGCCGGGCGATGGCGTGGGCCGTCGCCGCGCCGGACCGGCCGTGGTGGCTGCGGCTGACCTCGCGGCCCGGCGCGGTTCGCGTTCAGCGAGATCATCCCGCCGCCGGTGCGCGACCGCCTCGGCTTCCGCAGCACGGCGTGGTCGAGGTTCGCGATCGGCCTGACGAACGGCTTGATGCCGCGGGTCGTTCCCACCTGCTGCCGTCACCGCTGCGGTACGCGCCGCAGTACCGCCTGGCAATGCGAAAGATGCGAGAGACGGCAAGCCACCGGTGACCAACTCCGCACGCCGGGACTGACTCGTCTGCGACGCGGGGAACGATCGATCTGAACGTGCCCGGCGGGCACGGCGAAGGAGCGGATAGGACGGGGACGCGACGCGCGAGCCGCAGGCGCGCTGAAAGCGTCCCGCAGATTTTTCGCCTCCACTTCACTCGTTCGCCCTCTCCCCCTTTCGCATCCTCTCCGCAGTTCCTCCGTGTCTCCGTGCCTCCGTGGTTCAATTCCGCCGTAGCGATCAACCGGTGTCGAACGGAACGCTCACTTCCCCGCCTGGCATCGTGGGCAGAAGTGCGTCGAGCGGCCGCCGAGGACGATCCGCTCGATGGGCGTCTTGCAGCGGCGGCAGGGCTGGCCGGCGCGGTCGTAGATGCGGTGGAGGTTCTGGAACGACCCGCCGACGCCGTCGGCGTCGACGTAGTCGCGAAGCGTGCTGCCGCGGTTGCGGATCGCCCGGCGGAGGATCGTCTTGATCGCCCGGTTGAGCCGCCCCACCTGCTCGGCCGTGAGGAGGTTCGCCGCGACCAGCGGGTGGATGCCGGCGGCGAAGAGCGATTCGTCGACGTAAATGTTGCCCAGCCCGGCCAGCACCGATTGATCGAGCAGCGTTCTTGATCGCCCGCGTCGTGCGCGCGAGCCGTTTCGCGAGTTGGACCGGCCGGACCGACAGCGGCTCCGGCCCCATCCCCGCGTCGACGCAGCCCCCGCGTCCCAGCCACCACACGCCGCCGAACCGCCGGGGGTCGACGAAGCCGCAGCCGGTCGGTGTCGAAGTCCACCTCGAAGTGCGTGCGGCGGCGCGGCGGTGTCGGGCAGGCCGTACAGGAGGCGGCCGGTCATGCCGAGGTGGACGAAGAATCGGGCGTCGTCGTCGAGGGTGAAGATGATCCGCTTGCCCCGGCGGGTGATCGATGCCACGGCCCGCCCGGCCAGGAACGCCGCGAGGTCCGTGCCGGGCGGGTCGACGATGTCCGCCCGGCGGACGTGGACGGGCGCGAATCGTCCGGCCGACGAGCTTCGGCCGCAGCGACGTGACGACGGTTTCGACTTCCGGCAACTCTGGCATCGACTTTTCGTCCAAGAGGGGCAACTTCCGGCCTGCGGGGGAATACTATGGAGTGCGGCTACCACTGGTGGTATAGAATGCGTCCGGTCCACGGGGTACTTCGTCCGCGCTCCCGTCCCGCCCGTTTTACCCCCGCTTTAAGGAGCTTTCGCCTCATGGATTCACCCTCCATCGGAATCGTTCAGCCCACGCCGACCGACCTCGGCGCCGATGAGCTCGCCTCGGTCGAGAAGCTCCAGAAGGGGTACCACAACCTCAAGGCCGAGCTCGGCAAGGTGATCGTCGGGCAGGACGCGGTCATCGAGGAACTCCTCATCGCCCTCTTCTGCCGCGGCCACGCCGCTGCTCGTGGGCGTGCCGGGCTTGGCCAAGACGCTGCTGATCTCGACGCTGAGCAAGACGCTCGGCCTGAGCTTCAACCGCATCCAGTTCACGCCCGACCTCATGCCGTCGGACATCACCGGCACCGAGGTCATCGAGGAAGACAAGACCACCGGCGGCCGCGTGCTGCGGTTCGTGCGGGCCCGATCTTCGCCAACGTCATCCTCGCCGACGAAATCAACCGCACGCCGCCCAAAACGCAGGCAGCCTTGCTCGAGGCGATGCAGGAACACCAGGTGACCGCCGGCGGCAAGCAGCACCGCCTGCCGCAGCCGTTCTTCGTGCTGGCGACGCAGAACCCGATCGAGCAGGAAGGCACCTACCCGCTGCCCGAGGCGCAGCTCGACCGGTTCATGTTCAACATCAACGTCGGGTACCCCAGCGAGGAGGAGGAGTTCCAGATCGTCCGCCTGACGACGATGAACCGCAAGATCGACCTCCAGCACATCCTCAGCGGCGAGGAGATCATCGGGCTGCAGGAGATCGTGCGGAAGGTCCCGGTCGCCGACCACGTGATCCGCTACGCCCTGCAACTGTCGCGGATGACCCGCGTCAGTGAGGGAGGCGTCCCCGACTTCGTCAAAGACTTCGTCGGCTGGGGCGGCCGCGGGCCAGCCAGTACCTCGTGCTTGCGGGCAAGGCCCGGGCGCTGCTGAAGGGCCGGTACCACGTGAGCACGGAGGACATCCGCCAGGTGCGCGCTGCCCGTGCTGCGGCACCGCATCGTGACGAACTTCAACGCCGAGGCCGAGGGCATCCGCAGCGAGACGATCGTGAAGAAGCTCATCGACCACATCCCGCCAGCAGTACGACGAGCTGGATAAGACGACGAGCAAGATGCTGCGGGACCAGCCGGCGGCGACGGCGAAGACGGCGTAGATGACGTCCGGCATCTTTGACAAGCAAGGGCCGATCGACGATGGCGTTCGCGGAGCGGCGGATCCTCCGACGCGTTGATCGACGAAAACGCCCGGGCACCAGCGCTCGCCGTTCGTGGTCGACCTCTTGAAGGCGCGACGAGTCGCTAAGTTTCCACAGATCGCGAGAGATGCCCAACACGAGGTGCGGAGGCCGAACGCCACGTATGGCGTCATGCGGAAGCCGTCGACCTCGACGGGATGTTGATACAGCTGTCCGTGCTGATCGCGCTGTGCCGGCGAGCGTGACGGCGTCGATCACTTGGGCGACCTGAAGAGATCGACCTGGACGATCAATACTAGATCAGGAGACGCCCGCGAACTGCTCGAACGCGTCCGGCGGCTGAAGGAGTTACTGAAATGACGCAGGAACGTATCGTCAACGCGTTGAAGGTCGAGTTCGGCGGCGACGCCGAAGCCGAGCAGGTCACCGCGTCGGTCGGTTGCTTCTCCGTCGCGTCGCCGAGGTTCGACGACGTGCCGCAGTTCCGGTGGGACCGAGCGGTGGTCCGCCAGGTGCTGTCGCGTGACGAGATAACTTATGTCGACCTGCTGGAGCCGGTGGAGGAACTGCATTGACCGACACCGCCACCGACTATCGCCGCTACCTCGAGCCGCGTACTCTCGCGAAGGTCTCGTCGCTCGACCTGCGCGCCCGACTCGTCATCGAAGGGCTGATGACTGGCATGCACCGCTCGCCCTACCAGGGGATCAGCGTGGAATTCGCGCAGCACCGCGCGTACGTGCCCGGCGACGACACGCGGCACGTCGACTGGAAGGTCTACGGCAAGACCGACAAGATCTACCTGAAGCAGTACCTCGAGGAGACGAACCTCCAGCTCGTCTGCATCGTCGACGCCAGCGAGTCGATGGGGTACACGTCGATCGACGCCGGCGGCGCCACGTGGAGCAAGTACGACCACGCGACCGCCATCGCCTCGGTCCTCTCCTACATGGCCATCCAGCAGGGCGACTCGGCGGGGCTGGCGGTGTTCGACCAGGCGCTGGCGCGGTTCTTCAAGCCGAGCAACCTGCCGAACCAGTGGAAGGTGCTGCTGAACGAGATGCAGCTCGTCCCGCGCTGGAACAAGACCAACACCGGCAAGATCCTCGACCAGATCGCCGAGAAGCTGACCCACCGCAGCCTCATCGTGATCCTCAGCGACTTCTTCGACGACATCGACGGCCTGAAGAAGGGCCTGCGCCACCTGCGCTACAAGAAGCACGAGGTGATGGCGTTCCAGATCCTGGACCCGGCCGAGGTCGAGTTCCCGTTCCAGGAGACGACCCTCTTCAAGGGTCTGGAGGAACTCGGCGAACTGCTGACCGAGCCGCAGGCGCTGCGCGAGGGGTACCTCGAACAGCTCCGCCTCCACACGGAGGGGATGAAGAAGCTCTGCCGCGGCATGAACATCGACTTCGTCCGCATGAACAGCGGCGACCCGCTCGACGTCGCCCTGAGCTCGTTCTTGGCCGTCCGCGAGTCGACGATCAAATAGGAATAGGCGGCAATAAGTGGGCGGTAGGCAGCGAACGCGCGGGAACGTGACGGTCGGAGAGAGACGGACGACATGGCGATGACATCTGCCTACGGCCTACTGCCCGCCGCCCACTCCGCCCCCCTCGCCGCGGCGTTCGTGACGCCGGCGTTCTTCGTCGCGGGGATCCTGCTCGTGGGGATCCCGATCGCCATCCACTTCCTGAACCGCCGCCGGTTCAAGACGGTGACGTGGGCGGCGATGGACTACCTGCTGCGCGCGATGCGGAAGAACCGCCGCCGGCTGAAGTTCGAGCAGTGGCTCCTGCTGGCGACGCGCTGCCTCGTGATCGCGCTGCTCGGCACGGCCCTGGCCCGGCCGGTGATGTGCGACAACAACGCCGTCACCGCGATCGGCGGCCGCTCGGGGCTCAACGTGTTCGTGATCGACAACAGCTACTCGATGGCCTACGCCGCCAACCGCGCCGACGCGCCGACGCACCTCGCCCACGCCAAGCGCCTCGCCAAGGCCCTCATCGACCGCCTGTCGGCCGGCGGCGAGTCGGTCGCGGTCATCACGACCACCCGGCCGCTGCGCGACGCCGTCGACGCCAAGGCCGACGAGGCGGCGATCGTCGTCCGCCCCGGCTACGACCTCGAGGCCGCCAAGGCCGCCGTCGACCGCATCGAGCAGTCGTACCTCTCAACCGACCTGCCCAACGCCCTGCAACTCGCCCAGCGCATCGGCGCCGAGGACGGGCGGCAGGCCGAGCGCAACCTCTACCTCATCACCGACGCCACCCGCGGCGCGTTCGACCCACCGCAGGCGCAGGCGCTGCAGCAGATCGGCCCGGACCTCGCCAAGACGTACCGCGTCACGCACTACAACCTCACCGACGGCCGCCAGCAGTCGAACCTCGCCGCCGTCGACCTGCGGCCGGACGTCGGCCTCGTCACCACGAAGTTCGGCGCCGCGTTCGCCGCGAAGGTGGGCGGGTTCGGCAACGTGCCCGACGCGTCGCTCCGCTGGACGCTCAACGACGCCCCGCTCGCCGACACGCCGGCCCGCAAGTATGACCCCGACGCCGAGGCCGTCGTGCAGAGCGGCGCGAAGTTCGCCACCGGCGGGCCGCAGGTGATCACCGTCTCGACCGGCGGCGGCGACGCGCTGCACGACGACGACAACCCCCGCCGCGTCGTCGAAGTGGCGGCCGAGCTGAAGGTGCTGACCGACGAGGGTCAGCGCGGCAGCAGCGCGCTCGACGGCAGCGGCGCGTTCCTCCAGATCGCCCTCTCCCCCCCGCGCGACGCCGCCCCCGGCGTCAGCGGCACCAACAGCTACGTGTCGGCCGAGTTGATCAGCGACCTCGAGCTCGGCAACAAGCCGCTCGACCGGTACAGCGCCGTCGTCCTCGCCGGCGTCGGCAACGTGCTGCCGGCCCAGGCGGACGCGCTGGCGAAGTTCGTCGCGAGCGGCGGCACGCTCATGACGTTCATGGGCGAGGCGGTCAACTCCGAGAACTACAACGCCGTCCTGCTGCCGCGCAAGCTCATCCCCGGCCCGATGGTGAAGCGGATGGGCACCGGGCAGGACGAGGAGGGGTTCCTCTTCGAGTTCCCGCCGCAGGGCGTGCCCCACCCGTTCATGCGTTTGTTCGTCGGCGAGGAGAACACCGGCATCGACACCGCCCGCGTCTTCACCTACTGGCAGGCCGACGTCCCCGCCGGCTCGCAGGTCGAGCGCGTGCTGAACTACCTCCCCCGCGGCGCGACCGCCGCCGCCGCCGCCACGCGGCCCGGCGTCAAAGACCTGGCCGACCCGGCGATCACCGTCCACTCCCTCGGCCGCGGGCGCGTCGTGTTCATGTCGACCACGGCCAACAGCGAGTGGACGACGCTGCCGGCCAAGCCGAACTACGTGACGCTCGTGCACGAACTGCTCCAGGGCAGCGTCCGCACCGGCGACTACTGGATGAACCTGACGGTCGGCCAGCCGCTGGAGATCCCGCCGTCGGTCCGCCTCGCGGCGGCGCCGACGCTGCTCGACCCGTCGAAGAAGCCGCTGGTGATGGAGGCGGTGACGACGCCCGACGGCCAGCAGGTCTACCGCAGCCGCCCGCTCGGCCGGCCGGGCGTGTACACGCTGGCGACCGGAAACCGCGCGATCCCGATCGCCGTCAACGTCCCCGCCGGCGAGGCCGACGTGCGTACGATCGGCAGCGAGGGCGTCCGCAAGGCCCTCGGCGGGGCCGAGATGACGCTCCGCGGCGACGAGGTGCCGACCGAGGCCGTCGCCGCCGACACGGGCAACGACCTGAGCTGGGTCGTGATGGTCGCCGTCTTCGCCCTGCTGCTGGCCGAGTGCTACATGGCGATGCGGTTCGGCCACTACCGCCGCACCGACGTCCGCGCCACGCCCCAGGCGGCGTGATCTCTTGGGGAGAAATCACCGCCCTCAGGACTTGTCATCCTGAGGTACTCCGAAGGATTCTCGGCCACTGCGGCACCGCCCTACGTGTACATCATGTCGGGCAAGTCCCTTGTACGTCCCGGCGTGACGAACGATCTGGAACGCCGCGTCCGGCAGCATAAGGCGAAGCGATCGCGTTGGTCTTCTACGAGCCCTTCGCGAACGTGCACGAAGCGATCGCGGCAGAGAAGCAAATTAAAGGCTGGCTGCGGATCAAGAAAGTCCGCCTGATCGAGTCTAGAATCCACGGTGGCTCGCCCGCGAGGCAGAATGGGACGGTTCCTCGGAGAATGCACCGGGCGAACCTGTGCGACGCCCGACCTACTGTCTTCCTGAGCGCATAGCGGAGGATCTCCCGCAGTTCCTGCGAGCACTGCGGGAGATCCTTCGGAGTACTACCTCAGGATGACAGGGGGAAGGTCCTCCCGTACCCGCAGAACGGGCGCGGCCGCGCGGCCGTCGGTAATGCTGAGAGATACATGATCCTTGTCCTCGCAAACCTGTTCGAACGCCTGCTCGGCCTCGACCCCGGCTTCCTCGGGCGCGCGGGGAGCTCGCGCGTCGACTTCAACCCCCGCTGGCCGGGGCCCGACGCGCTGACGCCGTACTGGAACGTCGGGCTGGCCGCGCTGATGATCGCGTGGGTCGCGTACGTCTACTGGCACGACGGGCGGTCGCGGCCGGCGCGGATCGGGCTCGGCGTCCTGCGCGGGCTGCTGATGGCGTTCGTGCTGTTCCTGCTGAACAACCCGGTCCTCACGCTCGGCCAGAGCCGGGTCGAGCCGTCGGTGCTGGCGCTGATGGTCGACGACAGCGTCAGCATGCCGTGCGCGACGTCGACGCCGACAACCCCGCCGCCTCTCCCACCCGCCTGGAAGCCGCCATTGATCTCCTGAACGGCCAGGACCAGGCAGCTCGTGCGCGAACTGGCGAAGAAGCACCAGCTCAGGTTCTACCGTTTCAACAAGGACGCCCAATCGCTCGGCGTGACCGTCGGCACCGGTGACGCGGTCGACGGGCGCAGCAGGCCGGGCCGGTCACGATCGACCCCGCCGTCGCCAAGGCCGTCGCGGCGCCGACGCCGGACGGGCAGAACACGCAGGTCGTGCGGTCGGTGATGACCGTGCTCGACGAGTTGCAGGGCCAGCGCTCGCCGGCATCGTCCTCGTCAGCGACGGCCGCGAGACGCCCGCGGCGGCGCGCAGCCGGAATTGTTCAGGCGCTGCAGAACTACGGCGTGAAGATCTACCCGGTCGCCGTCGGCTCCGACCGCGCGCGACGAACATCGACCTGCAGGCGATCAGCGTGCAGGACAGCGCGCGTCAAGGACGACATCGTCAACTTCCGGATGACCGTCCGCGGCACCGGGTTCCCGGCCGGCCACCCGGTGAAGCTCGTGCTGAAGGACAAGCGGACCCGGCGCGCTGCTCCGCACCGCCGAGGGCGGCCGAGAAGACGGTCAACCTCGCCGACGACAAACCGGTCGAGGAGGAGATCCTCTTCAAGCCCGACCGCGAGGGCCTGCTCGAGATCGTCGCCGAGGCCGAGAAGCCCGGCGAGATCGACCCGGACGACAACACGCGGCCGGCGTCGGTGTCGATCCTCGACGCGAAGATCTCGGTCCTCTACGTCGACGGGTACCCGCGGCACAGGAGTACCGGTACATCAAGAACGAGATGATCCGCGACAAGTCGGTGCTGATCAGTTGCCTGCTGACCAGCCGACCCCAGCTTCGCGCAGGAGGGCGACGCCGCCGTCGACAAGTTCCCGGGCCGGTCCGGCGGTTCCCCGAGAGCATCGAGGAGCTGATGAACTATGACGTCGTCCTCTTCGGCGACGTCGACCCGCGGCAGTTCACCGACTCCAGCTCCAACTCCTGAGCGACTTCGTCAGCAAGAAGGGCGGCGGCTTCGGGATGATCGCCGGGCCGCGGCTGGTCGCCGGCGGCGTACCGCAACACGGCGCTCGACGCGCCTGCTGCCGGTGAACATCAGCAAGGCGCATAAGTCGCCGACGCCGCCCCCGGCGCCTCCGGCACGACGATCACCGAGGGGTTCCGTCCGGTCCTGACGAAGGACGGCGAACAGTTCGATCTTCCGCTTCTTCGCCGACCGCGCGGTGAACGAGAAGTACCTCAAGGAAGACCTCCAGCCGGTCTTCTGGTACTGCAGGGCATCACGGCCAAGCCGGGCGGGCGAGGTCTACGCCGAGCACCCGTCCGACGTGGCCCCCGACGGTCGCAAGGCCGATCCGTGCGGCCGCTTCGGCGGGCGACGCTCTACTCGTCGATCGACGACTCGTGGCGGTGGCCTTCTACACCGGCGAGAACGTGTTCGACACCTATTGGGTGCAGCAGCTGCGCTATCTCGCCCGCAGCAAGAAGCTCGGCCAGCGGCGGCTCACGTTCGACGCGAACCGGCAGGTGTACGAGCTGGGGAGCAGGTCACGCTGCACCTTCGCGTGCGCTCGACCCGGTCCTGCTCCAGCAACTTCCGGCCGAGATCCGCGTCGAAGTCTCCGACGAGGGCGGCCGGCCCGTCCACACCGAGCGGCTGGTCCGCCAGGAGGGCGGCGAGGTCTACGAGGCCGCCTTCACCGCCGACCGGCCGGGCAGTACCGCGTGAAGCTCCCCCGTTCACCGGCGAGGCCGGCGCGATCGAGGAGGAGTTCCGCGTCGAGGTGCCGCGGCTGGAGCTGGCCCAGCCGCAGGTCGACCGCACGCTCGTGACGCGCGTCGCGAGCGAAACGCTCGGCCAGCCCGTCAGTTACGAGGCCCGCCAGAAGCTGCCGCAGGTCATCCCCAGCGCCGCCAAGGTGATCCCGATCATGACGAGCGAGCCGCTCTGGGACGCCCCGCTGGCCATGTGGATTTTCGTCCTGCTGCTGACCGGCGAGTGGGTGTTACGTAAGATGTTCGGAATGCTGTGAGAGGGAGGAAGGCGTAGTGCGTATTGCGTAGTGCGTAAGAAGAAGAGAGAAGGCTGCCGTCTCTCCCGCGTCTTCTTATTACGCACTACGCACTACGCACTACGTATTTCCTCCGGCCGCAAGGAGTCCTGCCCATGTCGAGCTTACCCCACCCGTCCGCCTCGCTGATGGACACGCTCGAGGCGATCCGCCGGCGGGTCAAAACCTTCGCCGTCACGTACGGCGTGGGGCTGGTGGTGACGGTCGCGATGGGGCTGCTGCTGCTGACGGTCCTGCTCGACTGGACGCTCAACCTCCCCACCGCCGCCCGCCTCGTGCTGATCCTCGCGGCCCTGGGCGCGTTCGCGTACGCGGCGGCGAAATGGGTGGTGCGGCCGCTGCGGTCGAAGCTCACGCTCAGCGACGTCGCCGGCCGCCTCGAGAACGCGTTCCCGCAGTTCGACGACCGCCTCCGCAGCACCGTCAACTTCCTCGGCGAAGGGACGATCCCCGGCTCGGAGCCGATGAAGCAGCGCGTCGTCGAGCAGGCGAATGCGCTCGTCGGCCAGGTGGACCTCGACCGGGCCGTCGTCGCCAAGCCGGTGTGGTACTCGGTCGCCGGCGGCCTCGGCGCGACGGCCCTGATCGTGCTGCTGGCCGTGATGGTGGGCCCGGGCTTCCTGAAGACCGCGGCCAACCGCCTGCTGCTCGGCGACGCCCGCTGGCCCAAGACGGTCAACCTCGACCTCGTGGGCGGCGTCCCCCGCCGCGTGCCGGTCGGCAAGCCGGTCGAGATCAAGATCCGCGACCTCAACGGCAAGGCGACGCGGGCCGTCATCCTCTACCGCTACGACGAGAACAGCCCCTGGCAGAAGGAGCTGATGACCGCCGGCGAGGACGGCGCCTACACCGCCAGCCTCGACTCGAAGATCGCCGCCGAGCAGAGCAACGGGCAACTGTTCATCAAGATGCAGGCCGGCGACGACGAGAAGGTGCTGGAGCCGGTGACGGTCGTCCCGCGCCTCGACATCGCGCGCATCGAGGCCCGCGTCACGCCCCCCGCCTACGCGCGGGCCGCCCCGCTGTCGGTCGACCTCGGCGAGCGCCCCGCCGTGATGGCCGTCGGCTCCGGCGTCGACCTCGTCGTCACGTTCAACAAGCCGCTCGCGAAGGACCAGGCGGTCTCGGTCGAGATGACCAAGCCCGACCAGAAGGCGCCCCAGACTCAGTGGAAGCGCACCACGGAGGCGGCGGCCGTGGGCAGCTTCGCTGCCACGGAGTCCATGCGCTTCATCGTCCGCGCCACCGACGAGGACGGGTTCCACAACACCGGCACCGAGGAGTACGAGCTGATCGTCCGCGAGGACGGCATGCCGACCGTGCAGATCGAGGAGCCCCGCCGCAGCGAGGACCGCACGCCCAACGCCGCGTTCCCGCTGAAGGTCGTCGCCGAGGACGACTACGGCGTGAGCCGGGCGCAGCTCGTCGTGCAGCGCCTCAACGCCGACAAGAAGCCCGCCACTGCCGACCCCGCCAAGCCCGCCGCGACCGCGCCGGCGAGCGACGCGAACAACCGCTGGGTCGTCGACCTCGTGAACGGCGCGCAGCTCGCGCCCGAGACGTCGTGGGCGCCGGTCGAGGGCAGCGCCGAACGCCGCCGCTTCCGCCTCGAACACCAGTGGGCGCTCGACAAGCTGCCGAACGCGGCCCTCAAGCCAGGCGACGTGCTCGAGTACTTCGTGCAGGTGAAGGACAACTTCAACCTCAACGGCAAGGAACACGACTGGGTCCCTAGCGGCAAGCTGCGCGTCACGCTCATCAGCAAAGAGCAGATGGAGAAGCAGGACGTCGCGGCGGCCGAGCAGATCCACAACGAGATCACGCAGATCAAGCGCAACGTCCTGACGAACCGCGCGGAGACCGAACAGCTCGCGCAGCAGGCCAAGCAGGCGGGCAAGTTCGAGCCGGCCGACGAGAAGCAGGCCGAGCGCCTCGCCAACGAGCAGGCGACCGGCGCCCAGCAGACGAAGCAGACCGCCGGCAAGCTGCAGAACCTCGTCGAGCGGATGCGGCAGAACAAGACCAACGAGAAGGCCCTCCGCCCCGCCGCCGAGGACGCCGGCAAGCAGCTCGAGCGCACCGCCGAGGGCGCGATGAAGGAGGCGAACCGCAACCTCACGGCCGCGAAGGAGAACAAGGTCAGCCCCGAGGCCAAGCCCGAGCAGAAGAAGCAGAACGCCGAGCAGCGGGCCGGCGAGCTCGCCAAGGCCGGCGAGCAGCAGCAGGCGGCGGCCGAGCAGCTCGATCAGGCGATGCAGAAGCTTGGCAACTTCGACGGCCTCTCCCAGTGGATCGAGCGACTCGAACAGATCAAGAAGGACCAGGAAGCGCTCGCGAAGAAGTTCGGCGACAAGATGCAGGACCAGCTCGGCAAGAAGCCCGAGCAGCTCGACAAGCCCGTGCAGGACGAGCTGAACAAGATGGCCGAGGAGCAGAAGAAGCTCGCGGCGCAGAGCGAGAAGGCGATCGCCGAGATGCAGAAGGGGTCGGAGCAGAAGCAGAAGAACGACCCGGCGTCGCAGGCGATGAAGCAGGCGGCGCAGACCGGCCAGCAGCAGCAGGTCGCGGCCAAGCAGAAAGCGGCCGCCGAGAAGATGAAGCAGAACCAGCAGGCGGGCGCCCAGCAGCAACAGCAGCAGGTGCAGATCGGCATCGAGATGATGCTGAAGCACCTCAAGGACGCCGAGCGGCGCAAGCTCGAAGAGCTCGAGAAGAAGCTGACCGAGCTCGAGAAACTCGTCGCCGACCTCGTCCGCCGCCAGGCCGGCCACAACATCGACACGCTCACGCTCGACGACGTCAAGAAGCTGGCCGCCCTAACCGAGGAGGAGCGGACCGACCTCATCACCCTCGCCGAGCGCGACCCCGCCGCCATGCCCCCCGCCGCGCCCGCGCTGCAGCAGCACTCGGCGTCGCAGGAGCAGACGGAGCGCAACGCCCGCGACGTCGCCAAGACGGCCGAGGCCCTGCCCGACCCCGCCCCGTCGGCGAAACTGACGGCGGCCGCCGGGCAGATGGAGCGGGCGATCGTCCACCTGCGGGCGAGCGAGCTGCCCAAGGCGTACGACCCGCCGCAGGTCGAAGCGTTGCGGGCGCTGCGCGAGGCGAAGGAGAAGATCGACAAGGCGCTGGCCGACGCGCGCAAGGAGCTGAAGCAGCAGGACCAGGAGACGATCAAGCAGGCGTACGTGAAGGTCCTCGAGGCCCAGCGCAAGCTCGACAAGGAGACGATCGACATCGACAAGGCCCCGAAGGACGCCGCCGGCAAGCCCGCCGGCCGCGAGCAGCTCGTCCGCCTCGGGCAGTTGCCCGGCGTGCAGGGGACGCTGGCGACGAAGGTCGAGGAGCTGAGCAAGGACCTCGAGAAGCTCGGCTCGATCGTCTACGTCTGGGCCAACAAGGACATCGCCAAGACGATGAACGAGGTGAAGGCCGACCTCGCCAAGCCCGAGACCGGCGTGCCGGTGCAGGCCGAACAGCTCCGCATCGAGGAGCAGCTCGTCGCGATGATCGACAGCCTCAAGGAGAACCCCAAGAAGAGCAAGTTCGACCAGCCCAAGGGCGGCGGCGGCGGCGGCGGGGGCAAGGTGAAGATGCCGTCGGAAGTCGAGCTGCGACTGATGAAGCAGCTCCAGCAGGCCGTCAACAAGAGCACGAAGACCGTCGACGCGGAGAAGGCGAAGGACGCGAAGAAACTCCTCGCCCTCGGCGGCCGTCAGGGCGAGATCCGCAACCTGCTCGACCAGGTCCTGAAGCAGGGGTCGGAGGGCAAGGTCAAGCTCGGCGACGAGCCGGACAACAAGGACCAGCTCCCCGAGGAGGCCAGCGCCGAGGACATCGAGAACCAGGAGTTCGAGAAGGGCCTGCTCGAGGGCGACCTGAACGACGACACGGTCGAGAACAACATCAAGCTCACCGGCGACCGCATGGCCCGCTCCCGCCAGCGTCTCGCGCTCAACAACGACCCGGGCAAGACGACGCAGAAGATCCAGGAGCGGATCATCGAGGACCTCGACCTGATGATCGAACTGGCCCGCCGCCAGGTGCCCGACCCGAGCAAGGCGCAGGCGAACGGGCAGAAGCCCGGGCAGAAGCAGCCCGGCGCCATGCCCGGCGCCGGCAAGCAGGGCCAGCAGCAGGCCGGCGGCGAGAAGCCGGGCGAGGGCAAGCAGCCTGGCACCGGCGCCGAGGGGGGCGAGACGGCGGCGGCGGACTCGTCGCTCAACCCGGGCGGCCGGTCCGACGCCGAGGGCAAGGACATCCGCGAAAGCGCCGCCGAGTGGGGCGCCCTCACCCAGCGCGAGCGCGACGCCGTCATGGAAGGCGCCGGCGAGAAGACGATCAAGAAGTACGAGCGGCTCGTCGAGGACTACTACCGCGAACTAGCCAAGAAGGCGACGCAACGATGAGCAATCCAACGGATCACACCGGCGTCCCTTCCCGCCCGAACTCCTGCGAGACGGACGGGGTACGTGCGATGATGCCAGCCGCGCGCCACGGGGACGCCGAAGCCCGCGACACGACCACCGCCACTCGCCCGCGCCGGGCGCCGCGTGCCCTCCTCACGCTCGCCCTGGCCGGCGTCACCGCGTTTTCGCCGATCGCGCCCGCCGCCATGGCGCAGGACCAACCCAAGGGCGACGACGACGCGAACGCCGCCGGCCTCGCCCAGCAGCCCAACAAGGTGCGCGGCGACGAGATCACGCCGGAGCAGAAGCAGAAGGTCGAGAAGGGCCTGGAATGGCTCGCCAAGCGGCAGGCGGGCGACGGCAGCTTCAACACCGGCATGAACGGCTACTCGAACCACGCCGGCATCACCGCCCTGGCGGGCCTGGCGTTCATGCAGGCCGGCAACCTCCCCGGCCGCGGCCGATACGGCAAGGAGGTGCAGAACTGCCTCGACTTCGTCCTCGCCGCCTGCACCGAGTCGGGCCTGATCGCGTCGGACATGACCCAGGGCCCGATGTACGGCCACGGCTTCGCCGCGCTGTTCCTCGGCGAGATCTACGGGATGACCGGCGACGAGAACGTGAAGGAGAAGCTCCAGAAGGCCGTGAAGCTCATCCAGAAGTCGCAGAACCCCGAGGGGGGCTGGCGCTACCAGCCGGTCCCCTACGACGCCGACATCTCCGTCACGATCTGCCAGGTCATGGCGCTCCGCGCCGCGCGCGACGCGGGCATCAAGGTCGAGAAGGAAGTGATCGACAAGGCGATCGAGTACGTCCGCCGGTGCCAGAACCCCGACGGCGGCTTCAGCTACATGGCCAGCCAGGGCGGCGGCGGCAGCGGGTTCCCGCGCTCGGCCGCCGGCGTGGCGGCGCTCTATTACGCCGGCGTCTTCGAGGGCAAGGACCTCGAGCGCGGGCTGACGTACCTCAAGCAGTTCACGCCCCGCGCCGGCTCCAGCGCCCAGAACGAGGGGCACTACTTCTACGGCCACTACTACGCCGTGCAGGCGATGTTCCTCGCCGGCGGCGACTACTGGGCCACGTGGTACCACGGCATCCGCGACGAACTCTGCGCCCGCCAGGGCGAGAACGGCGCCTGGGACGGCGACTTCAGCCAGGACTACGCCACCTCGATGGCACTGATCATCCTCCAGATGCCCAACCGCTACCTGCCCGTCTACAACGGCAAGGGCCCGGGAAGCTAGGCGTTTCCGCAGGCGAAGGAGCGCCAGAACTGCGGAAAGACGAACGTCCAACGTCCGACGTCAACTTTCAACGTCCGAGAATGCCGGCGTATGCCCGCGTTGGACGTCGAGCGTTGAACGTTCGCCTTTTGCTCTATATCCCACCTCGTCGGTCGGGCGTCCTCATCCAGTAGACCTCCCGTAGAATCGCCATCATGAACAGCCGCCGACTGCTCCGCTCGTGGCCCTCGCGGCTCGCGTCGCTCGCCGGGCCCGGCCGCCGACGACGGGTGGACGCTCGACTTCAAGACCCAGCCCGTGACGCTGGTCGGCATCGAGCCCGCCGGCGTGCCGTGAAGGACGCCGCCGGCATCGCCCGCGTAGTAGCCGCCGACGCGTTCCTCCAGATCGAGCGCGGCGGCGAGGCTTCCCGCGCCCCCGCCACGGCCGGCGGGTTCATGCTCCACATGACCGGCGGCGACCGCGTGGGCGGCGAACCGGTCGCGATGGAGGACCAACTCGTCTGGAAGAACCCCGGCGTCGGCGAGCTGCGCGTCCCCTGTCGCGCTCGTCGCCGTCACCAAGCCCGGCCGCCCCGCCCCCGAGGGACCGCGGACGGAGGACGTGGTCACGCTCGCCAGGCGACGCCGTCCACGGCATCATCACGCCGTCGCCGAGGGGCGCGTCGACGTGAAGTCCGAGACGGGCGACACCGTGCCGGTGCCGATCGGCTCGATCGAAAGCATCAACTTCGCCGCCACGCCCGGCGGCGGCGACGCCCGCCGGCGGTGCCGCCGCCGGGGGCTACCGCGTGCGCTCGCCGACGGCTCGACGATCGTCGCGCGCGCGCGCTCATCGCTGAAGCTCGACGGCGATCAAGTCATGCTGACGCTCGCCAAGGACGTCGTCCGCCCCCTGCCGGTGGCACCAGGTGGTCGCGATCGAGCAGGTGAACGGCCCCGCCGTCTTCCTCTCGACGCGCGAGCCGGCCGAGAACCAGTACGTGCGTTCTTCGGCACCGGCCAGGAAGTACGCCGCCCGGATGGACGCCAGCGTCGACGGCGGCAGCAGCACCGCCGCCCTCCACTTCGGCGGCCGCACCGCCGGGCGATCGGCGTGCACTCCTACTCGCGCTCTCTCTGGCCGCTCGACGGCTCCCACGCCGCGTTCCGCACGCAGTACGCGATCGCCGACACCCGCGCCCGGCACGCCCGACGTCAGCGTCCGCATCCTGCTCGACGACAAGCCCGCCCACGAGCAGAAGAACGTCCGCGCCCGGCTCGCTGTCCCCGGTCATCACGCTCGACCTCGCCGGCGCGGCTTCCACGCTCGAGGTCGACTACGGCGAGAACCTCCACGTCAACGACCACCTCGTCTGGCTGGAGCCCGCCCTGCTGAAGCAGAAGCCGGCCGGGACGCCGGCGCGACCGTGACTGACCGACGGGCCGGTCGGGCTGGTGCCCGTGCGAACGGGCAAGTCGTGATAGTTGCTTTCGGCCCACCGCCCGAGTGATTTCGATTCGATTCGATCCGGCTCCTGACCGGCGTGCCCTTAGGGCTCCCACATGCGTCCCACTTGGCTGATCGAGGCCGGCGTTTACGGTGGCGAGATCACCCCGCTGCTGGCGGAGATCCGCCGTCAGGGCATGCCCTTGGGCGTGGTTCCCTACCAGTCGCTCACGCGGGGAGCGGTCCCCGTGGTCGACGGCCGGCCGCTTCCGCCCGACGCGTGCGCCATCGCCTACGGCACGTTCCCCTTCGCCCGGCAGGTTCAACTTCATCACCCGTGGCTGCCCGGCGCCTGGTGCAACCCGGAGAGCCTCGACTGCGCGACGTACTACGCCCACTTCGGGCAGTACCTCCTGAACGAGCACTACGCGATCATGCCCGGCATCGAGGCGATTCGGCAGCGGGACTGGCTGTTTCAGATCCTCGGCGAGGACGACGAGGTGTTCGCGCGGCCGACGAGTTGCCACAAACTCTTCGTCGGCCGGCGGGTTTCTCGCGAAGCGTTCGCCGGCATCCTCTCGCCGACGCGTTACGACCCGGCCACGGCTGTCGTCGTCGCCCGTCCGCGGCGGATCGGTCGCGAGTGGCGGCTCGTCGTCATTGGCGATCACGTTGTCTCCGGCAGCCAATACGCGGTGAACGGCGAGCGCGCCGTCGCGCCGGACCTGCCGCAGGAAGTCGCGGCGTACGCGGCGGCGATGCTGGCGGCGGTCCGCTGGCGTCCCGACCCGATCTTCATGCTCGACGTCTGCGAGTCGGGCGGCCGGCTCTGGCTCGTCGAGTTGAACAGCTTCAGCGGCTCGTGGCTATATGAGTGCGACCTATCCGCGGTGGCCCGCGGTGCGGCCGAGTTAGCGGAGGCAACTTGGCGGCGCGGCCGGCCGTAGTCACCGACGGAAACGAAATGAGAAAGGCCCCGCGAACTCTGGTCCGCGGGGCCTTCTGTTTGGTTCCGTCACCTGTCGGCTCTTAGCCCGCCTTGGCGGGGTAGAACGGCCGCGTCGGGGGCTGGGGGTTTGAGGCCGGGTGCGGGATGGTCGAGGCGTCGGCCCGGGGGTGGGCGGCGTCATAGACCTCTTTCATCCGGCTCGTGCTCAGGTGCGTGTAGATCTGCGTCGTGCTCAGGCTCTGGTGGCCCAGCAGCTCCTGCACGCTGCGCAGGTCGGCGCCGTTGTTGAGCAGGTGCGTCGCGAAGCTGTGACGCAGCGTGTGCGGGCTGATGCCCGGGTCGAGGCCCGCCTCGACGAGGTACTTGTCGAGCTTGCGGCGGACCGAGCGCGTGCTGAGCGTGTCGCCGTGCTTGTTGAGGAACACCCGCGAGGCCCAGCGGCCGGCCTGGCACTTGGGCTCCTGGCTGCGCAGCTCGAAGTAACGCTGCACGGCCTTGATCGCCTGGCTGCCGATCGGCGTGAGGCGGTCCTTGCGGCCCTTGCCCTTCACGCGGAGCACGCCCTCGTGCAAATCGAGGTCGGCCATCTCCAGCTCGACCAGCTCGCTGACGCGGATGCCGGAGCTGTAGAGGATCTCGAGCATCGCCTTGTCGCGGGCGCCCAGCAGGTCGCCGTCGCCGGGCGCTTCCAGGAGCTTCTGCACCTGCTCGAGGTCCAGGCACTTGGGCAGGCGCTTGTCCTGCTTGGGCGTGCGGATCGTCGACAGCGGGTTGACGCTGACGGCGCCGCGGCGGATCAGGAACTTGAAGAAGCTCCGGAGCGTCGCCAGCTTGCGGGCCGTCGTGCTCTTGGTGTAGTTCTGGCCGTACAGGTAGGCCAGGAACTCGCGGATCGTCAGCGGCTCGCAGGCGACCTGCAGCTCGTCGAGTTCCGACGGCGTCAGCTTCGCGGGCGGCTCGGCGCCGGCCGGGCGGCCGAGGTCGCCGGCGAGGTAGTGGCCGAACTGGATCAGGTCCGCGCCGTAGCTCTTGACCGTGTAGTCGCTGAAATGGCGTTCCAGCTTCAGGTAGTCGAGGAATTGGCGGACCAGGGGGGTGAAGCTCTTCTCGACCGGACCGCTGCTGATGCGCGGTTCGCCGGTGACGAGGGCGGCTTCGACGGGGAGCGAGGGAAGTGCGGTGAGGCTGCTCATAGGGGATCGGTCACACACGGAACCGAACCAGGTATAAAAGCCACGCGGCCGGCAGATCCGGCGTGGCACGCGAGTGGGACGATCCTCGTTCCACGGGGAAAGGCAGTTGCCAGTTGCTAGTTGCCAGTTGTTAGTGAGGGGCAGGGGACAGGTCCCACCCCTCACTGGCAACTGGCAACTTGCAACTAGCAACTACGTCTTCACGCTGCCTTCTTCGGCAGATACGTCTTAAGTTCTTTCGCCAAATGCTGGCCGAGCTGGTGGGACAGGACGGCGGCGTCGAACCAGTCGAAGCCGAGGTCGCGCGTGTTGACCATGTCGATCAGCGCGTCGAGCACGCGGGCCTCGTCGCCGACCTCGTAGCGGAAGCAGAACTGCTCTTTACCCTTCACAAGACTCAGGGTCTTCATGTCCGTCATCACGCTCGGCTCCGGGTGAAACTGGTGGTCGGTGTCTAGTGGTCGGCGGCCAGTGATCGGGCGCGGGCACTGTGGTCACCGACCACCCGCCACGCGCCACCGACGACTGTCGCCGTCTTCAGGATCGGACTTTTCCCATCTCGTACAGCAGGCCCTCGATCAGCGCGTGGTACGCGAAGCCGCAGTACCGGTCCATGCTGACGAGGTATTCCTTCGCGCCCATCGGGCCGACCGGGTCGCTGCGCCCGCCGGCGTAGACGAGCACCGCCTCGCGGACCGAGCCGTTGGCGGCGTCGAACATCCCCACCGCCTGGAGGAACTGCACGCGCCCGGCGGCCGCGTCGCCCCGGGCCGCCGCGGTGACCGCGGTGTGGGCCAGGTCGTCGGTCTCCGCGGGGCGCCGCTTGCGCGTCGCGGGGGCGTCGGGCACGCGGCGGAACAGTTGCAAAGCGCCGCCGAACTTCGGCGGGTTGTACGGGTCGTAGATCGTGACGGTCGGCACGACCAGCGCGTCGCAGCCGAGCATCTCGCAGACGGCCGCCGCCTGCTCGGGCGAGTTGACGTTCTCGACGCCCATCGCCGCGTACGCCTGCGCCACGCGGTTGACCGGCCCGACGGTCAGCCCGGCGCCTTGCTGGAGCTGGCCGAACAGGATGTGGGCCTGCAGCCGCGGGTCGACGTCGCGCTGGCCGCTCCGG
>JAUJNJ010000257.1 GCA_030448225.1 Phycisphaerae bacterium | reverse complement strand
GCGACGGCGGGCGGCCGGCCCGGCGTCTGGTTCGTCAGCCTCGACGCGGCCAACCCGGTGGCCGTCCGGGTGGCCCGCGGGCGGTTCCGGCTGCCGTACTTCGACGCCCGGAGGGCGCCCGTGCCCGACGGGCCCGACGGGGTGCGGTACGCGACCGAGCGGACCGACCGCGGGGCACCGCCGGCCGCGTTCGCGGCCCGGTACCGGCCGACCGGCCCGGCGTACCGCTCGGCCGCGGGCACCCTGGAGCACTGGCTGACCGAGCGGTACTGCCTGTACGCGGCGGACGCCGGCGGGCGGGTGTTCCGCGGGGAGATCGACCACCCCACGTGGCCGCTCCAGCCGGCCGAGGCCGAGGTCGAGCGGAACACGATGGGCGGGCAGATCGGCGTGCGGCTGCCGGACGCCGGCCCGCCGCTGCTGCACTTCGCCCGCCGGGTCGACGTGGTCGCCTGGGGGCTGGAGCCCGCCTGACGGCGGCGAACGGCGAGCCGCGGGGATCGCCGTCCCGGATCGCGCCTCGGTGCGACATCGGCAAGTCGGGCCTCCGGGACCGATCACGAGCCTACCGGCGCAAGGACAGCCAGAGGCGGACCAGGCGCTTCAGGCGCGGCGTGAACCGGGAACGCTGGTGTTGGTCGGCGGCCTTCCTGATCGCCTCCGCCTGCGTCGGGTACGGGTAAATCACGTCGGCCAGCCTCCCGAGGCCGACGTCGTTCACCATGGCGGCGGTGATCTGGCTGATCATCTCCCCGGCGTGGCTGCCGACGAGCGTCGCGCCGACGATCCGGTCGCCGCCCGCCCTGACGTGCAGCTTCAGGAACCCCTCCGTCTGGCCGTCCGTGACCGCCCGGTCCACCTCGTCCATCGGCACGCGGTACGTCCGCAGCGGCACCCCCTGCCCGGCGGCGTCCCGCTCGTAGAGGCCGACGTGCGCGATCTCCGGGTCGGTGTACGTGACCCACGGCACGACCAGCTTGCTCGACCGCTTGTACGGGAGGAGCAGCGCGTTCCGTACGGCGAGGCGGGCGGTCGCGTCGGCCATGTGCGTGAACTTGTGCTTCAGGCACACGTCGCCGCAGGCGTAGACGCGGCGGTTGGACGTGCGGAGGTGGTCGTCCACGGTCACGCCGTGCGCGTCGTACCGCACGCCCGCCGCCTCCAGGTTCAACCCTTCGACGTTCGGGGTGCGGCCGACGCCGACGAGGATCTCGTCCGCCTCGATCGCCGCCGCCTCCGACCCGCCCCGCACGTGCAGCCGCTTCGTGCCGCCGCGCGACTCGACCCGCTCGACGGCGGTGCCCAGCCGCAGGCGGACGCCCTCCCGGTCGAGGACGCGGCGCAGCAGGTCGGCGGCGTCGGGGTCCTCCCGGTGGAGGAACCGGTCACCCCGGTCCACGAGGGTCACGTCCGACCCGAGCCGGGCGAACGCCTGCGCCATCTCGCAGCCGAGCGGACCCCCGCCGATCACCGCAAGACGCCGGGGTAACACCGTCATGTTGAAGAGCGTCTGGTTCGTGCGGTAACCCGCTTCGGCGACGCCGGGGATCGGAGGCACCGTGGCTCTGGCCCCGGTGGCGATGACGGCCCTCGCGAACCGCAGCGTTACGCCGCCCACGTCCACGGCATCCGGGGCGGCGAAGCGCCCGTCGCCGAGGAACACATCGACCCCGTATTCGTCGCTGAAGCCCCGAACGGCGTCGTGATGGCTGATCGTCGCCCTCGCACTTCGCATTCGCTCCATCGCGGCCGCGAAGTCCACCTCCACGGCAGTGCAGCGAACTCCAAAACGCTCCGCGTCCCGTACACCGGCGGCGGCGCGACCGGCGCGGATCACCGCCTTCGACGGCACGCACCCGGTCACGAGGCAGTCGCCGCCCATGAGGTCGCGCTCCACCAGCGCCACCTTGGCGCCCGCGAGCGCCGCGCCGCCCGCGCTGACCAGCCCGGCGGTCCCGCCGCCGATCACGACGAGATCGTAACGCGGCTTCGGCACCGGGTTGCGCCAGTCCGGCGGGTGCGTGTTGGCCGCAAGCTCCGCGTCGAACGGGTTGTCGGGCAGCAGGATCGTGCGGGTGGTGACCGTCATGGGGCGCGTCTCAGGGGGATTGAGTTTGAGAGGAAGTAGACCGCGACGTGCGTTGGCGGCAAACGGGGAACGTGTACGCCCCAGCGTCGGAGCGATTGCGACTTGCCGCGAATCCCGCCGCATCGCTACGGTGACGGGCATGAACACCGAAACCACTGACCACCGCTCGTGGCAGCCCCACGTGCAGCCGCCGTCGAGACGGCGCGTGCTTGGGAACGCCGTCGTCGGGGCGGTTGCTGGGGTGGCGGGCCTACCGCTCCGCGAAACGGTTGCGTCGGCCCAAGTTCGAGAAGGCGAGGGTGAGGACGTGCCCGCGAAACGGCGACCGAAGGTGGTGGCGTTCGACGTGATCGAGACGCTGTTCAAGCTCGAACCGATGTGCGAACGGCTTGTGCAGGCGGGCCTGCCCGAGCAG